>NZ_JAAGOG010000321.1:0-6345 GCF_010747425.1 Nostoc sp. UIC 10630 | reverse complement strand
GCCCCTAAAAGAAATTAGGTCACTTTCTCTTGCCTTCTATATCATTGCTACTAAATGCCAATTAGTCCAAACTCAAGTAAAAAATGACATTATTTCTATAGCGTCACCTGCCGAAGCAGCTGTGATAATTTCTGCTCCGTCTAATTCAAACAAGAAGGTAAGTAAAGTTCTCGTATCAGGGTCATCATCTACGACGAGCAATCGTAGACCTTTAAAAGACATTGATTGATTAGACATTATTCTCACCGCCGTCTAGCTCAAGCACTTAGAGTAGCAATCGCATCAAATGGCACGCATTTGTCAATACCATTTGATGCATTCTTTACTAAATCTTAATAGAACTAATTGCTAAGTGTCTGTCCGGTTTCGGACATAATAACTTAGAAAATTGATTCATCGGTGATGTCTACGACGGGCTACGCCTACGCACCTTGGCTGATTGATTCCCCAGTAACCGAGTAAATTCTTTTTGTATAACTCGATAGCACTCGCAGGAAGTTGCTTCCAAATCCTCTCGGTTGAGAATACTAATTTGACCACGCTGATAGCGAATCATTCCGGCTCGGCTGAGGGTGCTAGCCGCTACTGTTACACCAGAACGACGAACACCTAGCATCTGGGCGATAAATTCTTGTGTGAGTGGAAAATTATCTGATTCAAAACGGTCAGAAACTGTGAGAAGCCAACGAGCTAGCCGTTCTTCTAGTGTATGAAGACGGTTGCAAGCACATCCTTGCGTAAGTTCTGTATATATAGCTCGTACATAGCGCAGCAGCAGCTTTTGAATAGCTCCGCCCCGATTGAACTCGGTTCTCAGAACATCTGCATCCATCTGCATTCCAGCGCCCGCAACTTGGACAAACGCTTTTGTGGTTGTTGTGTTGCCTCCTAAAATTACTGGGATACCCACCATGCCTTCATTGCTCACTATCCCAACTTCTACCGTCGAACCATCTTCCATAATAGTGACTATAGAAACCACTGCATTTTGGGGAAAATAGACCTCTGTGATGGGTTCTCCTGGTTCGTAAATGACTTGCCTAGTGGGAAACGAAACTAACTTCAGGTGCGGAACAAGACGCTCATAATCACTAGCAGGCAAAGCCGCGAGTAATCTATTTACTTGCGGCTTAAGAGTATTTTCGCTCACTGAACATTAAAACAGAAATTTTCTCAAAATACTTTAAATCAAGTTACTTTTGCCAGTCTGTTCGGTTTCGCACACATAACTCAAAAAAATTTTCTTGCTCGGTTACTGGGCTTTTTGCCCAGTAACCGAGCAAATTCGTTTTGGATAACTTGATAACACTCACAGGAAGTTGCTTCCAAATCCTCTCGGTTCAGTATCCTAATATGACCGCGTTGGTAGCTGATCATTCCGGCTCGGCTGAGGGTGCTAGCCGCTACTGTCACGCCGGAACGACGTACACCTAACATCTGGGAGATAAATTCGTGCGTAAGTGGAAAATCTTCTGATTCCAAACGTTCAGAGACTGTCAGTAACCAACGGGCTAACCGTTCTTCTAGTGTATGAAGACGGTTGCAAGCCGCTCCTTGCGCTAGCTCAGAGTATATAGCTTGTACATAGCACAGCAGCAGCTTTTGAATAGCTCCGCCTCGATTGAACTCGTTTCTGAGTACATCTGCACTGATTTGCATAGCCACGCCCGCAATCTGTACAAACGCTGTTGTGGTTGTGGTATTGTCTCCTAAAATTACCGGGATACCCACCATGCCTTCATTGCTTACGATCCCAACTTCTGCCGTTGAGCCATCTTCCATAGTGGTGACTATAGAAACCACTGCCTTATCAGGAAAATAGACCTGTGTAATTGGTTCAGCTGCTTGGTAAAGAATTTGCCCAACTGAGAGCGGAACTAGCTTTAAATGGGGGGTAAGACGTTCATAATCACTCGCCGGCAAAGCTGCTAGCAGCTTATTTGGTTGTTGCTGAAAAAGGCTTTTATCTAATGACATTAGAAGTCACTCTCCTTAAGTAGGTGACTTTAGAAAAGTCAACTCCGGGCACAAGGAAAGAATTTAAGGATCTGATCCTAATGTCAAAAGGTGTATTCTCTAAAGGAACATGGGCACAATCTAAAAAATCTTAAATAAACACACTTATGTAAGTCTGTGCGTTTTCGTACATAGAAGCCAAAAAAATTATTTTTGGCTTCTATTGGGCTTATTGCCCAATAAACGGACAAATTCCTTTTCGATAATTTGATAACATTCGCAGGAGGTTTTTTCTAAAGCCTGTCGATTCAGGATGTTAATCTGACCACGGTGGTAGGTGATCATTCCGGCTTCGCTCAAAATATTAGCTGCTTCGGTGACACCAGAACGACGTACACCCAGCATCTGCGAGATAAATTCTTGTGTAAGTGGGAATTCATCTGATTCCAGACGATCAGAAACTGTTAGCAACCATCGAGCCAACCGCCCCTCTAGCTTATGAAGACGGTTGCACGCAGATCCTTGTGCTATTTGAGTGTATACACCTTGCACATAGCGTAGCAGCACGCTTTGGAGAGCTGTACCCCGATTGAACTCGCTTCTGAGTATGTCTACATCGATCTGCATAGCACTGTCTGGAATCTGCACAAATGCAGTTGTGGTTGTGATGTTATCTCCTAAAATTACGGGCATACCTACCATGCCTTCATTACTCACTAAACCAACTTCCACAGTTGAGCCATCTTCCATTGTAGTGATTATAGAAACCACTGCCTTATTAGGAAAATAGACCTGTGCGATCGGTTCGCCTGCTTCGTAAAGTACTTGCCGATTGGAGAGCTTAACCAACTTCAGATGGGGGACGAGACGCTCATAATCATTGAGCGACAGAACTGCCAGCAAACTATTTGCTGGTTGCTCAAAGGTATTTTTGTCTAATGACATTGGGATTCTCCTGAATGTGGCAGTCTTTAGAAAAAGCAACTTGCGGCATAAGGAGAAAATCAAGAGCCAAACCCTAATGTCAAAAGATGTATTTCCTAAAAAAGTTATAATAAAGCATTGAGATTCTTATACTCATATCCATAATATAACATAACTAAATTTAGTTTATTCATAGTAAGAAAAAATCTAGATCATAGACTATGAAGCTTGTTACAAGTGCCTGAGACATCTATCTAAAGACTGAAAAGAGAATACAAATTAATAGTAAATTATTAAGTACATACTACTGCAAAAAACTATATTTATCTTGTTAAATACTGACTTTAGCAAAGTTAATAGAAAGTATAAAAAAATCAGTAGGTCGGTTTCAAGCTAAGGAATCCCAACAATTGGAATTGCGAAATTTCACAGGAATTGCACTTGCGATCGCAGAATTAAACCAAATTATGTTCACTAATCATATAGACATGAGCATCTTTGTCGTTGCGATCGCAGCAAAAAATTCTTGGTTACACAAGCAAGCCTTTACAACCCTAAGTCTTTGTCGTTGCGATCGGATACTGTGAATTTTTCCGATAAACTCAGTATATTTTGATTGTTCACGAAAATAATATACTTTTTCAGAAGCATATTAACATGAACATTTATTAAGACTTAATTCCGGAATAATCTTAAGATTTCTGATATACTACGGTAAATTAACTGATTTATCGTAGTATATGCTAAGGCTAAAACAGTCAATTCCACAAAACCCTAATAAAAGCAAGTACTCTGTACTACAATTTTAGATTTTATGACTCCACAAACTACCTTAATCATCGGGTTGCTTTATGCAATAATAAGCAACTGCATCTATTAACTACGATTTAAATATCGATTTTTAATCGTATCGGCAAAATATTATTCTGCTGAAAAATTTATATTGGCTTGGTGCCAAACTAAGTGTTGTTTGAAGCTAAGTTAATTAGAAATAATAACATACTTGACAAAATGTAAAATTAACAATAAAAATATCACTGTTAAATTAAACAAAAAACAACACGAAAACATGAAGTATAACCAGCTTGGTAAGAGTGATTTAAAAGTTTCTGAAATTTGTCTGGGCACTATGACTTATGGACAGCAAAATACTATTGAAGAAGCCCATGCTCAGTTAGATTATTCTATTACCCAAGGAGTCAACTTTATTGATGCGGCGGAGATGTACCCAGTTCCAACAAGTGCAGAGACTTATGGATTAACTGAAACTTATATTGGGGAATGGTTAAAGCATCAACAAAGAGAACAACTAATTATAGCTACTAAAATTGCTGGTCCAGGTCGTGGCTTTAAATGGTTACGTGATGGAGCTAAAGCAATTGACCGTGATAATATCAAACAAGCTGTCGATGATAGTTTAAAAAGATTACAAACAGATTATATTGATCTCTACCAAATCCACTGGCCCGATCGCTACGTGCCACGATTTGGGCAAACGGTATTCGATCCGACTCAAGTGGGAGAAACAGTTCCCATCGCGGAACAGCTAGCAGTTTTTGCTGATGTAATTAAGGCAGGAAAAATTCGCTATATCGGTTTGAGCAATGAAACTCCTTGGGGAGTAGCACAATTTAGTAACGCTGCTAAACAATTAGGTTTACCCAAAGTTGTCTCAATTCAAAATGCCTATAATTTGCTGAATCGAGTATTTGATGGAGCTTTAGCAGAAGCAGTTTATCACGAAGAAATTGGGTTACTGGCTTATAGTCCTTTAGCATTTGGCTTCTTGACCGGCAAATACCTAAATGGCAAACCAGAGAAAGCAAGAGTCAGTTTGTTTGAAAATTTTGGTCAGCGCTACTTAAAACCAAAAGTCACCGAAGCAGTAGCAGCTTATGTGGAAATTGCCAAGCGCTATCAACTAAGTCCAGCGCATTTGGCTTTGGCATTCGTGCGGAGTCGTTGGTTTGTCCCTAGCACAATTATTGGTGCTACGACACTAGAACAACTCAAAGAGAATTTGGAAAGTGTAGATGTAGTTCTCAGTAAAGACATTCTGGAAGAGTTGGATATAGTTCATGCTCAGTCTCCAAACCCAGCACCATGAACAATTAAAAATTAAAAATTAGAAATTAGAAATTCAAACATTTTAGGCAGTTCACCTCGTTACCAGGCTCCAGCCTGGTAATGCCTCCCTAGAGGCTCTGGCTCTCATTATTAGATCCAAAACTACATATTTCGTAGGTAGGATATGACTTTTACAGCAACATTAATTGACCAGAATACTATTCGTCGTCGGGGTACTGGCTTAAAGGCTTATAATCCCGAAAAAGCATTTAAAGGATACACACTTTTCACACCTCTGACAGGTCAAGGTGAAGTCTACCTTCTGAACTTAGAAGGAGAAGTAGTACACCAGTGGAATTTGCCATATCCACCAGGGTTATATGGTTATCTCTTACCTAATGGCAACCTTTTTTATAACGGTAAGACTCCACCAGAAGAACCACTACGTTTTGCTTTGTGGGCTGCATTTAAAAGTGGTGTTGTTTTAGAGGCAGATCCCAAAGGAAATATTATTTGGGAATATAAACATCCAGATCATCATCACGATGGACGCAGATTAGCCAATGGCAACACAATTTTACTCGCCATTGAAAAGATACCTCAGTCGTTAGTTCCTCGCATCAAAGGCGGCGTACCAGGTACAGAACCAGATGGGAATATCTATGCTGATGTCCTTTATGAGGTGACTCCAGCAGGTGAAATTATTTGGACTTGGCACGCCCACGAACACCTCAATCCAGATAAATTTACCATTACACCCCAGGATCATCGGCATGAATGGACTCATGGGAATACTGTGGGTGAACTCGCTGATGGCAACATCATAGTGAGCTTTCGTAATATATCCACAGTTGTCATTATCGATCGCAAAACTGGAGAAATTATTTGGACGTTGGGCGATGACGTGCTAGCACAGCAGCACTTTCCCAACGAGCTAGCTAACGGTAATATCCTGATTTTCGACAATGGCGCACATCGCCGTAACGTCGCTCTTAATTTCTCCCGTGTGATTGAGGTAAACCGTCAAACGAAAGAGATAGTTTGGGAATACACCGATAACCCGCCCCAAAATTTTTTCAGTGCATACATATCAGGAGCGCAACGTTTAGCAAATGGCAATACCTTGATTACAGAAGGTGCTTACGGTCGGATATTCGAGGTGACAGTTGCAGGAGAGATTGTTTGGGAATACATCAACCCCCACTTTGCAACTCGGAATATTCCAGGTGAAAAATCGCCGATAACTCGTGGAGAGCAGAATACAGTCTTCCGCGCCTTTCGTTATGCACCTGAAGAGGTGCCCTGCCCCCCTGCCCTGACTAAAGCCAGGGCACCTCGGCAGGGGCAGAACCAGAGGGGCGGCAGACTGTAGTCTGCGCTCACCGAGTTTGGGGCGAT
>NZ_JAAGOG010000018.1:0-70346 GCF_010747425.1 Nostoc sp. UIC 10630 | reverse complement strand
CCACTCACAGACAGTCAACGCCAGTCAAGTTACGCTAAGTTGACTCAGGACTTGAAGATTGTGGACAATAGCCAACAACCGAGGAATCCAGTAGCAGTAGCCCAAACTCGACTGTTGCCAATGGAACAATTATCTCCACTCACGGACAGCCAACGCCAGTTAAGTTACATCAAGCTGGCTCAGGATTTGCAGAGATTTGGTAAATAGGCTGAAGTTATTAGTATAAAAAACTCTACCCCCTTGTGGGTAAAGTTTCATCAGAGGTCTGTAGTCAGTGGCAGAACAGCTAATAACTGACCACTAAGACCCACAGAGCAATAAAACTTCCAAAATTAGTTAGGAAGCAATAGACAAAGAAAGCTAACCCTTTGTTTTATTGCTCCTAACTTTTTGCATAAATAGCTCAGATCAAGGCGATAAGTAACATAACAAGAGCGAAGATTAATTTTTCTCGTAATTCTTATCCATTCAAATTTAATTTTGTATGAATAACTAGACTTAAAAACAATACTTACTTAATTAGGTAAGATTTTGGAATTTTTTATTGCGAACATTAATTTTTTTAGAGGATGCAATGAGTACTAAGAGCTTAGAATTGCCTATTTTCTCCCTAGTTGCCAAAATTACTGGACATGATGCAGAAGAATTAGAACGAGATATGTTTTTGGAGGGTAACTTAGGATTAGATTCCATCAAAATGATGGAATTATTGAATGGATTAGTTGCACTAATTCCCCAAGAAATACAACCCAAATTTATGGAAACATTGCCTTTGCAAAACTTGATGCAATTGCAAACTTTGGGCGATGTCGTGCAAATAGCTGATAAGTGCTTAGTTTCCCAAATAGATAATTCCGATTCTTCACCATCTGCAAGTATTATCAATCAAGAGGAGCAGAAAATAGAAAAGGTTGAGATTCTTTCTGGACAGTATTTTCATTTACTCGGTCATTGGGTGGTAAACTCAATTAGTTTATTTTCTACTCTACGTTTACGAGGTGATTTTGATTCAAACGTTGCTTGGCAGTCTTGGAAAGACTTGCTGAATCGTCATCCGATGCTGCGATCGCGCTTTATCATTCCTCCCGATACTACCAGATTCAAGGATTACGAAATGGTAGTTATGGAAAACCCCACTCCTCCTGATATACCCGTTACTGATATCAGGCATCTTCATAGTGAGGCTCAAGAACAACTAATTAATGATGAATTGCATCGCTGCCTCAATTATGAATGGCAAATGACAGAGTGGCCACTACATCGATTTTTTGTTTTTCGGCTGGAAGATTCAGTTTATCAACTGGTGTTAGCCAACGAGCATCTCATTTCTGATGCCCTGGGATGTCATGTAATCTTACGCGAATTTATGGAAATCTACCGCGCTCATGTCTGCGGTGAACAACCTAATTTGCAGCCACCTACAACCGTTCAAGATTACAGCGAATTGGTGCAATCAATTAATGCTTGGCAAGACCCAGAAGAAGACAAAGCACTGGTCGAGTATGTAAATCGACGAGGCAAAGATTCTTACTTATGGAATCCCACAGGAAATGCTATCACATCCCTGTGTCCAAAATTCCATAACCGCAGATTTTCTTTAGGAAAGGCCATTACTAATCAACTAATTGCCCAAACTCGTGAATGGCGATTACCACTTAACTCTTTACTAGTGGGTGCGTTTGTGCGGGCTGTTGCCAAGTTTGAGAAGTCTAAAAACGAACCGATTATGGTTCAAGTTCCCACCAGTGGGCGGGTTTATCCAGGCATAGATGCTTCTGATGTGGTGGGTAGTTTTGCTCAGAATTTGTCCATTAGCCTAGACTTACCAGCACCGAATGAAGATTGGCAACGCTTGTTAAACCGCGTTCATCAGGAAATCCAACAAGGGTTGGTTAATGGTTATGACCGCGCCCAAACTCGTCAAATGGCGATCGCTTTCCGAGACAATATTGTTTTAGAAGATGGCAAAATCCCTGAGCGGATGTTACCTATGTATCGCCGCATACTGAAATCAAATTTATACTGTCCATTTACAGGACAGACTAATATTAAAAACAAATATGGCCCCATAGATGTAATCGATTATCGCGCAGGTGGTATTAATGCTGCGGGAACAATTGATATCTTGCAAGAAATATTTGACGACAGTTTACATTTGTTCGCTAGCTACGACAGTAACTTTTTCCCTGAGTCTGTTATCGATGAATTGATGCATGAATACATTACCCAAATCAAGGAATTAGCCTCACTAAAAATCCCATCTCAGCAACTAACACAGCCACTACCCAAAACACAAACAGATGTAAATATAGCCCAGCTTCTGCAAGAAATCGCCACAGAAATCTGCCATTCCCAGATTACTGCCAATGATATGGCTAAGGATTTGGAAGCAGAATTGGGAATGGATTCTTTGGAACTCATCCGCATTGTTACGAGGTTAGAAAAACGGTTAGGCAAAGTAAATCGTCAAGTCTTGCTTTCTTGTCGCAGTCTGCAAGAAATGGCTGTGCTACTTGGTAAGAAACAATCATCTTCTTTACAAAACCAATCAGTTGTCAACAATCAACAACCCCAAGAAATTCCTTACTGGGAAATTATCGAGCAAGCCAAGCGTACTCCCAATGCCATAGCGGTGACGGATGGGGAAACTCAAATTACCTACGCAGAGTTGAACCGTCTTTCCAATCAGGTGGCTAATTATTTGCAGGCTCAGGGAGTTAAACCAGGCGTGTTTGTGGGGATCATGACACGACGTGGGCCTTTGATGTTTGTGGGGATTCTCGGTATTCTCAAAGCAGGCGGAACTTACGTTCCTTTAGATCCTATATATCCTCATGAACGGATTAAGTACATACTAGAACACGCTGAAATCGGAATTTTGCTAACAGAAAATCGCTTGACAAACAAGTTAGCAGAATGCCTGACTGAGCAGTTACCTTTAAATACTTTGATGTTCTTAGATGAGGGTATTTTTGAGCAAGGTAAAGCTTGGACACAGTTAAACAAAAAGACTTGGGCGCGTTGTTCAGACATAGCTCCTGCCAATGTTAATACTCCTGATGACTTGATGACAGTACTGTACACCTCTGGTTCTACAGGTAAACCTAAAGGAGTGATGCTCAACCATCGGGGTTACATGAATCGCCTGGTTTGGATGCAGAATGCTTTTCAATTGCGTTATGGCGATCGCGTTGCCCAAAAAACATCTTGCTGTTTTGATATATCAGTATGGGAAATATTCTGGCCTTTGATGGTGGGAGCTACTGTTTATTCTGTGGAAACAGAAACAGTCAAAAATCCTTGGCTCTTAGCACAGTGGATTAAAGATAACCAAATCAATGTCATGCACTTTGTTCCTTCCCTATTTGGAGAATTTTGTAATGCTTTAGAATCAGAATCATGGACTTTTCCCAATTTGCGTTGGTTAGTCTTTAGTGGTGAAGCCTTACCTGTACCTTTTGTACAGCGTTGGATTGATAAGTATGGCATGAGTGTTGGTTTAGCCAATCTTTATGGCCCCACTGAAGCTTCCATTGATGTCACCGCACACATTATTCGTCAACGTCCAGGCGAACAAGAAATCTGCATTCCTATAGGTAAAGCTATAGATAATGTGTATATCTTAATCTTGGATGAACAGATGCAGCCATTAGCCCCAGGAAAAATGGGAGAACTCTGGATTGGCGGCGTGCAATTGGCTAAAGGTTATCTCAAAGATCCACAACGCACAGCAGACGCATTCCGGCTTAATCCCTTTTCTCACGTTCCAGGGGAATATTTATACAAAACCGGCGATTTAGCTATGGAATTGCCCGATGGCAGTTTCGAGTATCATGGACGCATTGACCATCAAATTAAAATACGTGGTTTCCGTGTAGAACTGGGTGAAATCGAAAGTGTTCTCAATAGCCATCCCGCGATTAATGAAGCTGCCGTTTTAGCTGTAGATTACGAAAATGGTCAAAAACGGTTAATAGCTTGCTTGGCTGGTTCTCAAGTAGACAATCAACAAATTAAGGAATTCCTGGCTCAACGCTTGCCTGATTACATGATTCCTCACCGATGGGAATGGCTAGCCAGTCTACCTAAAACCCACAATGGTAAGCTAGACCGCAAGGCTATTTTGGCTGCTATCACTCAAGAAAAGCCAACAGTATCCCAACAATACTTACCTCTAGGCCCTGCTCAACGTTGGTTAGTGAAATACTTTGAGGCTCCATATCAATGGAATGGCTACACGCGTTTTCTTTTCCATCAACCATTAGACGCAGAGATATTTAACCAAGCTCTCAATATTGTACTAGAAACTCATCCTGCTCTACGGACTGTGTTTGTGCAACGAGATCAACAATGGTGGCAACAGTTAATTTCCCCAGAGCAAAAGTTGAGTGCTGAATTCTACGATGGTAGTCATCTTACATCTGCACAGCGAGACAGTGAAATCCACAACCGGATACAAGAAATAGCTCAACAGTTTCAAATCGACCAATGGCCGCTGATGAAAGTAATCGCGATCAAGGTGAATGAATCCTGCTACGATATCTCGCTGGTTGGACATCATATCATCGGTGATTTGCTGAGTACTGGGGTGATTTTTAATCTCTTATGGTTGACTTACAGCGAGTTGCTGGGGAACAGAACTCAGAGGTCTCAGCCTCTCCCTTCGATACCTTCTTATATAGACTATGTGCGTGTGCTGATGCAGGCGGAACAACAAGGAGCTTTGACAAGTCATGTAGATTATTGGAAATCTCAATTTCCTTCTCAGGAATATACCTTCCAAGTTCCCTTTGACCATCAAAAGGGAGCTAATTTAGAGGCTTCCGCCGCCAGCGAAAAATTTACTCTGTCCAAAAACAGTAGTAACATTCTCTTACGTGAAGCCAAACAGTATTACAAATGTAATGTCTACACGTTGCTACTTTCTACTTTGTATCGGTTGATGGCTGAGTGGAGTGGACAGCCTTGGGTAGTCGTTAGCCATCGCAGCCACGGCAGAAATCTAGATAGCACGCACACGTTTTTAAATAGTGTTGGTAACTTTGCGATGAATTTCCCTGTCGGGGTTAATGTAGGACGTTCCATCAAGTGGGAGCAAACCACCAAGGAAATCCAAGCCAAATTTAACGAGTTGCCGATGAATGGAGTAACTTTTGATTGGATTTCTGAGCAACTTCCTCATCATGTTTATCCCGATAACAATCTCACTCCAGTCAGAGCTAACTACTTAGGAAATCGTACTGCTCCCGCCTTAGAACTGTTTGAGTTTATTGAGGAAGATAGAGATAGTCGGTTGTCCTCCCCTGACCAGAAACGTACAGCGTTACTAGAGTTTTTCTTCTCCATCACCGATGGCACTGTTCACTTAGAAATCGAATACTCTCGGAATTTCCACTTACCTGCAACTATTCGTAGACTTGGCGATCGCTATTTGGAACTTATGGCAGAGATGCTAGCCGTTCTACCTTTAGTAGGCAATGGTGTAGAAGTGACAAATCACTTTCACAAACCCTACTAGGGTGGCAAACTTTCCATCGGTCTTTCCCCCATTCTCTAGTACAGATGCAATTAATCGCGTCTGTACGCCTTCCGCACTCTCTATTTTCAAGCTAGATTGCGGTATCTCTACAAAATATCACACCAGTGATAATATGATGCTGAAAATGTCAAGAAAGCTTCGTTAAAACCTCAAATATGCGTACTTATCAACTGTCTAAACTTATTGGACTCACCACCTTTGTAGCCTTATCTGCAACTGCACCAGCTCAAGCCGCAAACTTAAGCTTTGACTACAACCAACTACAATTTATTAAATCACGACCAATAGCATCTAGTAATTTTCTGGGGTTAAATGGATCGCCGACTGAAAATCAAGGTTTTGTGCCTTTCTATAATCCAGATCCTTCGGCTCCAGATCACGGTCATAAGGAAATCGGTCTAAATTCGCGCCGAGATTTCCCAGGTTTCAACAATGCCCCATATTACGGGACTGGTCGCCAAGGAAGCCCGGAAGAACCGGCTAGCGGTGCTACCAGAATGACAAGTTTGATTAGCATTAATAGCTTCCCTACCTTTGGTCAATACCTGACAAATTACGGCATCCCACTCAATGATATTGGCTTTGTATTTGGTCAAAAGAGCGATCGCGATTTTAACCAAACTTGGAATTTAGGTGCAGATATATTCGGTCAAGATTGGTACGCTGATCCTAATACACCGCTTGAGGAAAGAATTTATAAAGCTAATCCAAATGATGTTGAAATAGCACTCTACAGTGGCAATACTAAAATAGTCGACTTTGGATATTCTGATTTTTATTCAATTGTCGATTATGGTTCTACACCATCATTTGATGATGATTTTGAAAGTAGTTTTACCGACCCAATTGCAGCAAAAGAAGCATCTGATTTAGATCCATTGCTGGCAGGTTTAGCCACAGCTTTTTTAAATGATGTTAATGCTGCTGGTGGTGGAGTGCAGATAGTTAACGAGAACTTTGGAGAACTAGATATTAATTTTGCAAGCGGCAATGGATACGATATGATACTTCTGCCATACCCGATGCAAATTCGCGCAGTTGCGCTGAAAGCAGTTCCAGAAGCTTCTTTTTCTTGGGGAATATTTATGTTTGGAGTTTTGGTTGCTGTGTCCCAGCGCAAGAAACTACAGAACTAACAATTACCCATAATTAGTTTTAGTTATCAAAATTATCCCAATTGTTCCAAGTAGAGACATTGTATTGCAACGTCTCTACTACCTAATCATGTGTTCCTTATCTCATGCAATCATGTCAAAAATAAATTCCTTTATGTCTATCAAAGCACTTTACCGAACTACTGGTCTGGTATTAATTGTTGAAAGTTTACTGCTGTTTGTGCCGATTGTTATTCTTGGTGCAGCAATCAACTGGCCAGCTAGCCTTGGTGAACCTGCTAGTATAATGCTGCCATTACTAATTAAAAAAGCTGAACCAGTCAGAATTGGTTATCTGATTTATCTTCTTTATTCACTACTTTTTTGGGTAGTAGCTTTATTAACTGCTCGTGTCGTTAGCAATGGGGAAACTAACCCTGTATGGCTCCAAGTGGCAACAGGTTTTGGAATCGCATCTACTGTCACTCGTTGCCTGGGCATTATTCGTTGGTTAGTACCGATGCCAGCTTTAGCGCAAGTCTATGCCGATCCTTCAATCTCTGCACAAACTCGTGAAGCGATCGCTGTTGTCTATAAAACCCTCAATGACTACGCTGGCTCGGTCGGTGAAGTATTAGGTGTTAGCCTATTTACCGTATTGTGGTTAACAATTATCTCAATTTACTTATTGCGTTCAAGAACACTACCACGTTGGCTAGGAATCTTTGGGATCGTCGCTGCTCTGTTTCTGGCAACTCAATTAATAGAACTATTTGGGGTGGATTTGGGGGCATTTATTAGCGTGTCAGTAACTATGCTCCAACTCTGGTTTTTAGCCGCAGGTGTGACCTTATTAAGACACAAAAACGTCCAAGTTTAAATGAAGCCTGGCATTATTATCTAAAAAAATAATTCTCCTAATATCAAAACCAACCCATGAACACAACAGAAGAACTCCATGTAATTTTTGGTACTGGCCCCCTAGCACAAGCCGTCATGCGCGAACTACTGACTCGGAAAAAACGGGTGCGTATGATTAACCGCAGTGGCAAAGCAGACGTACCCTCTAATGTGGAAATCATTGCCAGCGATGCTTATAATTCTGAAAATACACGAGCGGTTACTACTGGAGCAACAGTTGTTTACCAATGCGCACAACCAGCCTACACCCAATGGCCAGAGTTTTTTCCCTCATTGCAAGCTAGCATTGTCGAAGGGGTAGCTGCCAGTGGCGCAAAGCTCGTTGTGGGAGATAATCTCTATATGTATGGCCCTGTCAATGGTGCGTTGCGGGAAGATATGCCGAATGCTGCAACCACCCGCAAAGGGCGCGTCCGTGGGCAGATAGCAGAGGCGCTTTTGGATGCACACCGTAGAGGTATTGTACGAGTTGCTATTGGTCGAGCATCTGACTTCTATGGGCCACTAGTACTTGATTCTGTAATGGGCGATCGCATTTTCCCCTCTGTACTGACTGGGAAGCCTGCATCAGCGATCGGTGAAATTGACCTCCCTCATACTTATACCTTTATTGATGACTTTGGCAAGGCATTAGTGGTATTAGGGGAACAGGATAAAGCATTGGGTCAAATTTGGCACGTACCTAACGCTGAGACTATCACTACTCGGCAATTTATCAACATAGCTTTTGAGGAAGCTGGACACCCACCAAAAATCAGTAAAATGGGTAAGTTCATGATGCGACTAGGCGGGATTTTTATCCCAGAAGCTCGTGAAACCGTCGAGATGATGTATGAGTTTGATGAGCCATTTGTTGTAAATCATGATAAATACGTTCAAGCATTTGGCAACCATGCTACCCCTTTACGTGAAGCTATCCGGCACACTTTGACATGGTATAGCGAACATCTCAAAACCTTAAAAACGTAAAAGTTAAGGTTAGCTTTGTCAAGATTAGACTATCTCATTCCTTTTCCTTTATGGCAATGTTTATGATCATAAGGGAAGGGAACTGTGCTACTTCTCAGCTTAACGCTAAAGAGTGCAAGCTTTACACCCTCAATGACATTAATTTGGCACAGCAACAAATAAAAAGTCACTGTACAGCAGTGGGTTAAGGGATGTTTGCATCAAGGATGGGAATCCTTCCCTTCTTTGGAGCTTTTGGGTACACTAGACCTAGAACCTGACCTAAAAATAATTCTTCTCTAGTTGCATAAACCTACAATATTTAACTGATTAGTATTTAACAATAAATCAGCGAATCTGGATTAAACTTTTCGCTAAAAATTATCAATTTTTGCACTATTTAAGGAGTAGATAAACTTGTGATTATTGTAATGAAACCCTTCACCCCATCTGCGGAAATAGAACAAGTAAATGAAGAAATTCGTCGCCATGAACTTACACCAGAAATCTGTGTAGGTCATCACAAAGTAGTAATCGGTTTGGTGGGAGATACCTCAGAACTTGATCCACGCCAGATTCAAAATTTGAACCCTTTTATAGAGCAAGTGATTAGGATTAAAAAGCCTTTCAAACGAGCTTCTTTAGAATTTCGTTACGGAGAACATAGTGAGGTTGTAGTACCAACACCTAATGGGCCTATAACTTTTGGGCAAAACCATCCTGTAGTTGTAGTTGCAGGCCCTTGCTCAGTAGAAAACGAAGAAATGATCGTCGAGACAGCCCAAGCGGTGAAAGAATGCGGTGTACAATTTTTACGTGGTGGAGCATATAAACCCCGTACATCACCTTATGCTTTCCAAGGTCACGGTGAGAGCGCTCTAGCTTTGTTAGCAAAAGCTAAAGAAGCTACAGGTTTAGGAATCATTACAGAAATCATGGACACAGATGACTTAGACAAGCTCATCGAAGTAGCAGATGTGTTGCAAATTGGGGCCCGCAATATGCAAAATTTTTCACTTCTCAAAAAACTAGGAGCTACCACTAAGCCAGTGCTACTGAAGCGGGGACTGTCAGCCACTATCGAAGATTGGTTGATGTCAGCAGAATATATTTTAGCCGGAGGTAATCCAAACGTTATACTATGTGAGCGAGGAATTCGCACCTTTGACCGACAGTTTACAAGAAACACGCTTGATATATCTGCAATTCCAGTTTTGCGAACCCTGACCCACTTACCTATCATGATTGATCCTAGTCATGCCACAGGTAAGTCTGAATTTGTGCCAACTATGACAATGGCATCAATAGCTGCTGGTGCAGATTCCTTGATGATTGAAGTTCACCCCAATCCAGCTAAAGCACTTTCAGATGGACCTCAATCACTGACATTGGAAGGATTTAAAGAATTAATGCACGAAATAACTGCCCTAAGTAAATTCTTTGGTCGTTCGTCTCACAACAATAGTACAAATCTAAAGCCAAAAGCTATCTCATTGGTGAGCTATTAAACATATTCATCTCCATCTAAAGTTAGTAGTGGTTTAGGACTTCCTTAAATCTTTAGCTGTCCTGTTGCTAATAAAAAAATTGAACTCTCAAGCCCTAGTAGAATCCTTAGTAGCTTTCATTGATGTCAACTTAGCAAAAAGAAAGCACTAGACATAAAGTTGGGGAGCAAAGATAGCAAGACAATGAGTTGTCAAAATGGCTACTTTTCACACCAAAAAATAGGGAATTTAGACCGAAGAAAACAAATACAGGTGCCAGCTTCAGCAATAGAAAAAATAGAAGCAGAAATCTAAGTATTTGCACTACTAAGAGGTTGTTTGAAAAGTGTTTTGTTGTGCCTTTAGGCACTTTTATATCTCCCCCCCCCTTAAAAAAGGAGGAACCGGAATCTAAATCTCCCTTTTTAAGGGAGATTTAGAGGGATATAAAACTTTAGGTTCTTGCGGTGCAAAGGTCATAGAAAATCTGCATTACAATCTTGTCTTGAAGTTGGATTTTAGCCTTTGTTACCAGTTCCACGAACATAGGGAATCAGGTTTAAAACTATTTTGTCTAGTCTTTCGGCAAGGCTTGCACGAACTGCTTCCTGCGTTAAGCTGCGTAATTTTTCATAATTACTAAGAGTTACTAAGAGCCAAAATTATTTGCACAATGACAGATGTAAACTCATGCTTTTCAAAAGCATACAAACCTATAAACCTAATTTTTTATTATTACAGCTTTAAAAACTATGTCTACTTTATCTAAGTTAACACAATTCAAAAAAGGTCTAGAAACAAGTGAAGTTCAGAAAGGGATGAGACTTATAGGATTACAGATTACAGAATTGGAACTAGATCAACTTGCATTTGGCAATACTATTTCGCTAGAAAACAGAAGATTAGGTGAAATCGGTTCAATATTTATACTAGCAGAAGCTCTTTCGGCAGTGAATTCAGTTCAAACAAATATTACTTTTCAAGACTTACCACAAACGCTTAAAGAGTTTTCTTGCTGTTACGGAGGAGTTCCAATCTACTGTTGGAATTCTGACTTAATCGGAAAGTGTTGTTTGACCCTAACTTTGCTAGATGGCAAGCCGGCAATTAGAGTTTCATCTCAAAACTTATAGCTTACCATTTCGTAAGGATTCAGGTCTAAACATTTCTCTTATTAGGTGAAGGGGTTGCCACCAGCGTAGCTTGCCACTGTAGGTATTGCCTCCTCTCTCCACGCACCTATCCTGTCAATTAACCCCAGGATTTAGTGAACCGCGATCGCAACGAGAACACCGCAGGCATCGCAGACTAACTATTTAGCATTGAGCCAAGATGGAGGTATTTCTTAATTGATAGTTATTCATAATAACTTCTGAGTTGCGCGACTATCAATGAGAGAATGTCGAATAAGCATTTGATATGTCTTATAACCTACAGAAAAAACGAAAACTTATCAAAGTTCTCAGGTTTTGATGTTAGGAAAAATACTTGACAAACATCCTCTAAAAATGATCCGATCTTTTTGTATTTGGAAGTCTCTTAAACAATCCCAGACGCTGTTTGATTAGCAACCAAATAAAAGTATAATTACCAAATAGATAACGCTTCCATAAGCGGGAAGGTTCAACTATAAGCCGAAATAACCATTCAAAACCTGCTTTTTGCATCCAAACTGGTGCTCTTGTCACCATATTGCTAACCAACTCAAAGCTGACCCCAATACCTACAGAAATTGGCACACCTAAATACAAATAATTGGCAGCTATCCATTTTTCTTGTTTAGGTGCTCCCAAACCTACAAATAGAATATGGGGAGCCGCCTCTATAATTGTTGAGTTGATTGAATTTAATTCTGTTAGCTGAGACTCAAACCCGTAGGGAGGACAGTAAGTCCCAACAATCTGCAAACTTGGATGTCTAGCAACAAGAGTTTTTTTCGCTTTTTCGGCAGAACCAGGGCGACCTCCTAATAAAAATACCTTTAATCCTTTTTCAGAAGCAATGGCGCAGAGTTTCTCGAACAAATCTGTACCATTCACTCTACCGGAAAGGGGGGTTTGTAAAAACTTAGCCGCCCACAGCAGTGACACCCCGTCTGGCACTACTAAAAAAGCCTTGCGATAAATCTCTTGAAACTCGACATCCTCCTGTAAGGTAACAATATGCATGGCATTAGGAGTAACGACATATTCTGGTTTCCTCTGGGAGAGTGCATGGTTAATGATTAGTTCCACAACTTCATCAAAACTATATTTGTCAATTTCGACTCCACAAATATTAATTCTCATCAATACCTAAAGTTAATTAATTTGTGATAATGAATTATAGATATCGGCTAAACGAATGGAGCAATTTTTAATATCTAAAGGTTCGACATTTTTCCTAGCATTACTGCCTAAAGAAAGTCGTAAATTCTCATTTTCAATCAACAATTCCATTGCTGACGATAACTGTTTGATGTTTCCTGGGGTAACTAGCAGACCATTTTGATTTGAAATCACTAGTTCAGAAATCCCTCCAACAGGGGTTGCAATCACAGGTAAACTCCAACCCATAGCTTCTAAAATCGCCAGAGGCAGACCCTCGTTGTAAGAAGGCAAAATAAACACATCTGCTTGTGACAACACTTCATCCCGTTTTTCGGAATTAATCCAACCCAGAAAAGTTACCTGGTCTGAAAGGTTGAGACTAGCAGCCAACTGCTGCGCTTTTTCAATTTCACCATCTCCTGCCAGAATTAGCTGAGTATATTTTTTTTGATGATTTGGCAGGTTAGCAAATGCCTTAATTAAATCAAATGTCCCTTTGCGTTGACCAACTCGCCCACAACAGACCAAACTTATTTGAGTCCGATTTTTTCGTTCAGGAACCTCTGTAGGTAATTCGCATGGGTTAGGCAAGACAATAACTTGCTTGGGATTTAAACCTAGATTTAACACATAGTAATCTTGCCAACTTTCTGAAAGAACAACAAACCCTTGGCAGTGCTGAAATACTTTACTTAAAACTTGCTGTACCATTTGAGGAAGTTTAGCATAAGTTAGATGAAATTCGGCACCATGAGTGTGCATCAAGACGGGCTTATCAAAGAGAAAGGCAATAACACAGCAAATCGCTTTTCGGAAAATGCTACCACCATCAGAAATCTGAATGTGTACAACATCTATTTCTTGACTTGATAATTTCCATAAAAATGTAGCTAGAGCTTTGGCGAAAACAACTACTCTGTAGGTAATTGAGCCTTCATCATGGGTGCTTATATGTTGTATTTTGAACTGAGGAAGATTATGCTTAATTATCAGTTTTTCAACCGTTGCTATTCCTCCATTTTGCTCTAAACTAGGCCCTAGCATTAATACCTGTAGTTGCTTCATGGGCGTTAACCTCTGGTTCTTTTTAAAGAATAACTAAAGTCTCAAACTAACGCCCTGTTTTGTGGGTTTAGTATAGTAGAGAGTAATCCTATTTTTAAACTCAAGTTTTAGGATAAGATATCATATTGGTAGAGGTATTACAAAGCTGTGACAAAAATCTGACTATGGATATTCTAAAGGATCTAAATTTGTGAGGATAAATCATCCTCCTTCGGGCGTAACTCCTAAATATTTCCGTTTCGATTTCCCTGCGATATTAAAGTTGAGAAAACATGCTGTTTTTGTATATTTAATGCCTGACAAAAACAAGGAGACTCCGGGAGCTAAACCTGAATCTCGTAATTGGAGCCAAATTTCAGCTTCTATTTCTAGAAATGCATCCTTTTTTATACGTAAACAAAAGCTTAAATGAAACTGATTGGGTAAATTTAGCGAGCATATCATAAGGGACAAAATAGACTGAAAGTATTGCTATATATGCTTTTAAGTTATCAGTGTCTATTGAATTGTCTAGACATAGTTCGCGCTCATCTACCCAAAGTTACCACAAGGGGGGAACGAAAGAATAAGGATTTTAGCCATATCCTTTCATACTACAAACTCAGATTTTGTACTACTTGCCCCTCATGACACGCTTGCTAGATTTACCCCATGTAAGTACTATTTGTAATACTCAAGCTTCATATATTAGATATTTAATCGTATTTCGCCTAGATTAATGTCGGGTTATGTGGGTTCTCCGACAAGCTGCGAGGCGATTCGATTACTTTGCTAAAACCAATAGCGAGAATCTTCCAAGAATCCTTACAGCTAAATCCTGATTAATGGAGAACAACAATTTTCTTGGTACGTTTAGTAAACTGCTTTTCCATCCACCACGATTCTGAAGTTCCAAGCAAGGACATGTATAGAAATAATCCAATACTTCGTACCCTGTATCTTTTAGGGTTGCTAGTGCAGTTTCCTTAGTAAAATAATGGATATGCCCATACAAAAGCGTAATAAAAATTTAAGTACCATGATGTTAGAAACATACAGAACAAGGCTGAACCCCCTATACAAGAGGATATCTTTATACAAGAGGGTTTATATAGTCCTTGTTTGACCATCCCTTCCCGGTTAGCTCCAATGTCAGTAAGCGATTTGGTCGAAATTTTCCGCGATCGCCTGCCAAAAAGTTAATGTCGCGCCCAAGTGGGGGGCAGCATTGGCTGAACCTTTTGCAATTGCTCCCAGCAACAAGAACACCGCAGCGAAAAGTATATCGCGTCATTTCCGCCTTTCCTGAACTTTTCAAGACGATTATCTGCAACTATAATTGGCATTGAGCCGAGATAGATGGCTGTACATCCGAGAATTAAGGTTGGAAACTATTCTCCTACTTAAGTTCGATAATTTGTTACTTTTTTGTATATGACATTGTTATACGCAACAAAAAATTAAGAAACCCGGTTTTTCAAAAAACCGGGTTTCTTATACTCTGCGCCAATTAAAATTACTGACTGCTTATTTTAGTGATTTCCGACGACGAGAAATTACCATGCCACTAGCAGCTAGACCTAAACCAAGTAAAGTAGCTGGTTCTGGAACTGCTTGAGGAGCTGGATTATTACTGATATTAGAAACGAATAATGAAGCATGAGATAGAGCTTTCCCTGCATTTCCACTACCATTTAAATCAACACCAATGGTATTGAAAACTCCTGCCAAACCATGAGACCAATCATAATCTTTGAATAGATAGGCACTGTAATTAGTGCTGCTCTTCAGACTTACTACAAAAGTGTTACTAGTTAATGGCTGAGAAAGACTCCAATTGCCAATATTAGTACCGTTAGCTGCTGTAAACAGAGAGTTTGCTTGATCAGATTTAGCAAGTAGTGTCCAATCAGCATTACCCACAGAACTGGCAAATAGTCCACCATCCAAGAGAGTTTCTAAAGGATTACCTGCACCTGTATCATTACCAGAAAACGCGCCTGCACAAGCTGTGGCATTTACTCCTCCAAGAGAGATGTTGCTGGTACTGCATACAACTGCTTGTGCTGGTGCAGCCACGAATGCACCACTGATTCCGGTAGCTAGTACAACTGAAGCTGATAAATGGAGAAATTTGCTTTTCACTTTTGATGCTGCCTGAGATTTCAAGAATTAAATTGTATTTTAGAGAAATGTTTATATCAACCCATAAGTGTATTCACGACAGGAATTATATGCCTACTATGTATATGGCATTAATAGCCATTTATGATACAAAGTAGGCATATAAAATATCTTATGAAATTTGTATAAACTTTTACTCGCTAGTATGATCTTATGTCTATCGCTATACAATTGTCTCTATTTTTGTGTCAGTTTCATCAAATTTTTAATAATTAATTACTCATATATTTTTATAAATAAGTTGGCTAAATTTGCGTAAAAGCTACCTATCTTTTCAAAAACTATGATAATATGTCATCTGTATAATGCTGGTTATTCGTAAGCATTTTCTCTCATGAAATCATAATTTATAGTGACTCAAAAAGCCGTGAATATACCAACACTGCTCGGTTAAGTAAAATGGGGAGAAAAATAAAGAAAATGGAGCAATCTAATTTGGAAGTGCTTTCGATTTAGCACAGTCACAACAGTAGCGATGGACAGTTACTGCAATTTTTACGAGAGCGTGAGCGTACTATGTCGGGCAGAGGTCTGACTAAAATTGTTTTGAGTACTTTAAAAATGTGCTAGGGGCCTTTTGTTCTGAAGCGTCGGGTTAATAAATAGGGACAAGGGTAATTGTTGGATATCGCTATAAAGCAACTTGGGTGGCTAAATGTTGGATTTAAAAATTAGACTTTAGTCTATATCAATGTTATGTAGATATAATTATAAAATTTGATAAAAGATGCCTAAATACCAGAGATAAGGGGTTTGCTAAATTAATGTAGGAAGTGAGAGATGAGCGATCGCACTTTTCGGCAACACAACGCAGGTACGTCAAATTTTACAAATCCATCGCTTGTCTCATTAACTATTCCCACATTGGCAAATGCGACACGCGGTTTTGGTTTACCAACCTATAATACTCCACTCGAAACAGTCACTGAGGTAGCAGGCGACCTTCAAGAAGTCCAGTCTGCTGATGAGCAATCATTAGAACCAGAAGCTATCAAAGAAAAGCCTCTTGTTCACGACATTAGTCGCATATCTTTGCGTCGTCCACAGCGGCAACTTACAGTTAGCCAGGCAGGAGACCAGTATGAGCAGGAAGCCGACTCGGTTGCCAACCAAATCATGTGGATGACTAAGCCTGAGCCAAAGATAAATTTAGGTGAGATGGGTTCAGAAGATATCATGCAACGAAAATGTGCAGCTTGTGAGCAAGAAGAGGAAGTACAAACTAAGTTGTCACTACAACGGGCGACTGATGGCAGCGTCCAGAGTGAGAATAACATTGAGAGTCAGTTAAATAGTAGTAAGGGTGGGGGAAGCCCGTTATCTGCCGAAGTGCGAGAGTTTATGGAACCACGCTTTAGTAGTAACTTTAACAATGTGCGAGTACATACTGACTCTAATGCTGTGCAGATGAGTCAGTCGTTGGGAGCGCAGGCATTTACTCATGGTAGTGATGTTTACTTTGGTGCAGGAAAATCACCTGGTAATAACGAGTTGACAGCCCATGAGTTAACCCATGTAGTACAGCAAACAGGCAAGGTGCAAAAACAAAGCGATACATCCACAGCACCAGTCCCTCTTGACCAGGCATCTAATGGTATGCCGCCCAAAACAGGTACAACCAAAATTGACCACAAGAATACTACAATTACCGCTTCTGGGAAAAACATCACCGAAGCAATTACAAACTTAACATCACAAGGAAAGGGCGAAGCGGGCAGTGTTACTTGTGCCCCAGAGAAAAGTGTCAAAACTTACCAAGCTGACGATCGGTCTGCTGAAATTATCTATGAAGCAGACGTTCTAGTCACAGAAACTAAGGCAATGCCCGTCTGGACTGAACTTGACAAACAATGCGAACCCGTTAAAACAGAATGGGCAAGGTTTTATAGCGCTCTGGATCAGCACGAAAATGGGCACATTAGTATTGACGAGAAGGCTTTTAAAGATTTACACAAAAAGCTTCTTGGCAAACCAACCTCAGCAGCTGACACGATTTTTAATGATACTTATACTAAAGCTAATACTGATAACAATACCTACGACACCACAACTAAGCACGGGCTGACTCAAGGTACAGGAGTAACCCCGGTACAATGCGGCACAGAAAAAGTTTCTCAAAATGGAGATGAATCAAATGCACAGATAGAAGTTCAAACTAAACAGATAGAGCCGAAAACGCTACAACAGGATCTAATCTGACTATAGGATTTAGTAATAAAAAATAAAATAGATGTTTAACAACAGCAATAACTCCCAAGCTAGTATTCTCTATAGACATGGCGACGTTTTAATTAGACACATTGCTAGTTTACCTGTCGGCGCTCAGAAGCGTGTAGGTGCTACTCTCGCTCATGGTGAAATTACAGGACATAGCCATCGCATTCAACAATCTGATGCTGTTCAGTTGTGGGTACATGGTAGTGACCTTTTTCTAGAGGTTAAAGAACCAAGTGCCACTTTAGTTCATGAAGAACATCGGGCGATTGAATTACCACAAGGGCTTTACCGCGTTTGGAGACAACGCGAATATCGCCCTGATGCCTATGTGGAGGTAGTAGACTAATGCTCAAGATCATGTCCAATGGACGTGTGCCGAATAAACAAGTTTTGCAGCGCCCAAACCAAAGCCACGAGCCTGTATCGGCTGAATATGCTCGAAAACTTATCCTTGAGCATCGTGCCTGGGATGGGATGCGCGTTTTAGGCCATCTGGATTTAAGGGGTGCGTTGGATCTTTACAATCTACCTGAAAATCTCACCTGTGATAGTCTTGATATCAGCGACTGTGTAAACCTCACAACCCTTCCAACAGGACTCCACGTTACTTATTGGATCGAGTTGGCCGGAAGTGGGATTACTAGTGTATCTGCGGGACATGGTTTTGTCTGGCGCTGGCGAGGCGTGCAGGTGACAGATAAAATTGCCTTTGAATCCCAGTCTCTAACAGGACAAGATATCCTCAATATAGAGAATGTTGAATTGCGCCGCGTGCTGATTGAGCGTCTGGGATACGAGACATTTTTGCAGCAAGTGGGAGGATTGATCCGCGATCGCGATCGTGATGCTGGTGGAGAACGTCAACTAGTCTACATCCCTTTTGAGGATGACGAGCCGCTTATGGTCTTAAAAGTCACCTGTCCATCCACAGGACATATTCATATCTTGCGGGTTCCCCCTTATATGCGGAATTGCCATCAAGCAGCCGCTTGGATTGCGGGCTTTAATAACCCAGATGATTATCACCCTGCGATCGAGGCGTAGTTAGCTCTAAATACTCTGCGGTTTAAAAGCAATTTATCAAGGAAGGCAGGAGGCAGAGGGCAGGAGGCAGGAGGAAAACAGCGCTGGTGCTTCCTGCCGCGACCATAGGATCTTGGGTTTAAGACAAGAATTGCAAATTGAAAATTTGGTGAGCCAGCCCGGTCTTGTTGTTTCAACAAAGAGGGACTGGCGAACCCGAAGGGTGGCTCTTCTTCAGGAGGGGTTTGAATCCCCAACTGAGGTAAAACCTTCTGCCTCCTGCCTCCTGCCTTCTTCAATTAACCGCAGAGGCATAGAGAACGCAGAGATTTTATGAGTTAATTGGTAGTGGTGGGTTGGACAAATCGCTTAATTTCACCACACGCAATATAAGACTTTCCATCAGGTGCTGTTTTGACTTCATCAACAACATAAAGCATCCCTTCCTCACGAACCGATCGCGGAAAACGCATATTCCAATCTGCTTCATAGCCGTCGGAAACCACTCTAGCGCGTAGCTTGCTGCCATCTTTGACACACTGAACAAGAATGCCGTCTTTTACAACATCAGTTGTGGGAAGATCGGCAGCGCTGGCAGGGCCTTTAGAGGCTTTGCCTGTATAAGCTATATTCGATTGTCTAGGGGCAACGAAGATATCTGCTTCACCCGGTTGAGCAAAACGAGTGATATTGCCACGTACACGGTAGAAAGTACCTTCGCTTGAAAGTTCCAGCCCTTCAACAACGTACCTTGCCCTCTCAGCCCGAATACTCCGGGGAAACTGGACATTCTTGGCTGAATCGTAGCCTTCAGATATGACTTTGACCCGTAGTTTACCCCCTTCACGAACGCAATACAATTCAACACCTGAGCCAACTTCATTGACAACCGGCATTGCGTAGACTTCATCACCAGCAGTAACACCGCGCCCCACCAGATCGTTGCGATTACGGTTCATTGTCTGGTAAGACTGATCTCGCAATTCTTTACGTCCGGCATTACCTAGAGCTTTTTGGGCGATTCGACTTGCGAAATACTCAAGTTGATCGATCTCTTCAGCAATTTCAAAATTCTCGTTTAACCCTTTATCCCGCAAATCTTTCACCAGGGTACGCAGGGTTTCTTCCGCTTCCTGGTGTCTGCCATGTTCAGCTAAATCGAGGGCAGTCTCTTTTGCCTTAGCGATGGTGAGGCGGCTCAGTTCAAGAGTGATATGGCTTGTAGAGGCAAAAGCTGCTTCCTCAACAGTGCCAACTTTAGCGATGATATCTGCTGTGCCTGAAACGTTTTGAATGAGGTCATTTTGGACAACATCGGCGCTGTAATGCAGTTTCATCACAGGTAACTCACCAACTTGAGCGCTTGATATCACCAAACTTAAACCGAGAAGTTTGTCTTCACCCTCGTAAAGCTCTCCCAAGCTGATAACAGCCTGACCAGAATCATTCTGGCTAACTTTTGCAAGACTTAAGGTATCAACAAGACTGACACCTTCAGCCAACTCAAGTTTCACTGTGAGGTTTTGTCCTACTACTGCTCTGAGACTGTCTAGCTCAATACTAAACACTTCAGTTGCTTCATCAATGCTTTGAATGAAATAGAAGTTTCCCCTGGCGGCCCTTGCCATACCAATCAGCAGGTCTTCATTAAAACCCTGAGCAAAACCTAATGTTGTTGTAGTGATACCTTCCTCAGCTTTTTGCCCTGATGTCGCCGTTAGTACCTTGGGGTCTTGAATGCCCATATTGGCATGACCATCGGTAAGCAATAGAACACGGTTGATTTTTTGCGGATCGAGTCGCGTTTTGACGTGTTCACAGCCTTTGAGCCATCCCCCCGATAAGTTGGTAATACCGCCTGCTCTCACTTTGCGGATAGAATCTTTCAGTGTGGCTTTGTTAGTTACAGCTTGGGGTGGCACAACGCTGTCTACTTCATCGTCGTAAACAACTACTGAGAGAATGTCATCTGGCTCAAGTTGATCAACCACAGACTCAGCAGCTTTGAGTGCATGATGTAAGGCAGCGCCTGCCATAGAGCCGGAACGGTCAATTACAAGAGAAAGGTTAAGGTTCCGTCGGGGAGATTCAGCTATATCAGGACGAAAACGTAGCAGAATATTAGTCTTTAATGAAGATCCGGCGGGAAGAATAGACTGGTCAAATTCGTAACTTGTCTTAATCATTTTTTATATCCCTCAATATTGTCTGTTATGAGCTACAAGCTTTATGATGCAAGGATAGAAAGTGCTTTTTTTAGTTTACCCAGAAACCAGTTTATTCAGTGTGTAAATGAACTTTACTGTAAGATTTTATAGCGGTTCTGTCTCGCCAAGGTTAGCAAAGCTCATTGTAGACATGGCTTTTTCGGGAGAAGTTTGCAATATACTGACTCCTTCCTACTACTGAAAGGCGATCGCACTGGTCACAATTGCGAGAAACTGAAAGCAGATATATTAGGAGAGGAGAACCTAATGAGCTGGACTAAAGTTCTTGCAGTCGAAGCACTTTCCCCAGGTACGCGAGAAGTGGTGAAAGTTGGCAACCGTAAAATTCTGCTTTTGAATCACGAAAATCAGCTTTATGCTGTAGATAACACCTGCCCTCACTTAAAATTACCTCTGAAAAGTGGCAAAATAAAAGATGGAGCAATTGTTTGTTCTTTCCATCACAGTGCTTTTGACCTGCGGACTGGTGAAGTACAAGATTGGTGTTCTTGGCCACCTGGTGTAGGCAAGGTACTCTCATTGGTTTCACAACCAAAGGCGTTGCCGGTGTTTCCTCTTCGTGTGGAAGAAGGTAGTATCTGGGTTGATGTACAAGAGGAATAGCACCCTCTCTCGATTTAATACCATTGGACAAACATCAGAAGTTGCCAGTAGGCTACAAAATGTTACCTAAACTTTTTGCAGCGCTTTGCCTATTCATTTTTGAGTGACAATAGAAATATCAGAAACGGAGGATTGGCAAAAAACAACCTCCGTTTCTATGGCCTTCTCAATGCCTCAATTAAATCTCAAGAATTCTATTGATCGCTACACTTCATCAAATAGTTGTATCTTGTCATTGATCAGAAATACCCTTAGACAAATTTCCATTTATCACTTACATACGCGAACGCAATTTACGTATTTACACTGATTTTGATTACGTTATAAACTTGTGCCAATTGGGAACTATATGATCGGAGATCAATTCAATTATTTGAATTATTTTTGTTTGCAATACGCATAAAAGACCCTTGCTAATGATTAGTATAATTACACCAGTTTATAACGGTGAGAAATTTATAGAATCTTGCCTTCAAGTTGTCATTGACCAAAATTGTTTAGAAGTGGAGCATATCATTGTTGATGGAGGTTCAGGTGACAAGACAGTAGACATTATTAAAGATAAAGCCAATCAATATCCCCACATACGTTGGATTAGTGAAAAGGACAAAGGACAATCTGACGCTATGAACAAAGGAATTGCTATGGCACGAGGAGAGATGATTGGTGTTTTAAATGTTGATGATTTTTATGAGATAAATCTTCTTAACCGCATCTGTGAGGTTTTCCAAACTTTACCAGAACCTAGCTTGATTGTTGGTAACTGTAACATCATTAATCAGAAAGAGCGGCTAATGTTTATCAATAAACCTAGCCAATTACGAACAATAGATTTACTGTTAGGAAGACGACTTAATGATGATGGAATTATCGATGCTTCTTTTCCAGTAAATCCATCTGCTTACTTTTATCATAAATCATTACATCAAAAAATTGGACTCTATAAAGTAGAAGATTACTATTCAATGGATATAGATTTTCTTTTGAAAGCTGTTTGTTCATCTCATGTTAAGTATTTCAATGAAACTTGGGGTAATTTTAGATATTATCCAGGAACTAAAACATTTGATGATTCTGCAACAGGAAGCAGTTTAGCGCGAATTGAAAAATTATTTAATGATTATATTAAAACACTATCTTTGATGAAACAATGGCAGATTTGGTTAGCTAGGAATATAAATTTTACCTTCTTAAAAATCTTTTATTTTTCCAAGCATCCAGAACGATTGCTTGAATCTATTAAGCATCGGTTAGCTCAACAGGACTTACGCAAAAAATAACCCAAAGCTTGATTTTTTCCATAGAGGTTGTTTGAAAAGTGTTTTGCTGTAACTTTAGGTACTTTGAGATCCCCCCTAACCCCCTAAAAAAAAGGGGGAACCGGAATCAAAATCCCCCTTCTTAAAAGGGATTTAGGAGAATCTAGAACTTTTGATACCGACAAGAAGACTTTTCAAACATCCTCTTAGGGCAATTCGTTTAGACGCAAAGCAGTGATATCCATTCCGGTGGACGGGTTTGGCCTTAGTATAAATCTGTGGGAAAGCAAGCTACGCGTAGTGTCTCATAGATAGGTTCGAGCATCAGCCGTAGGGTATTTGTCCCTATTGTATGTAGTTTTACGTAAGACTTACAAGTATAGTAGAACCTGATAAAATTACTTTTTACTTACAGCAGATTTCAAGTTTGTGAGTAAAAAAATACTCTAGCCACGTTGTAGCGTACCCTCGCCTTAACAATAGGAGAGTTTAGTCGTGCGATTTTGTTGGCTATCACCTACAATGCGCTCATTCATGTATTTTAGAATCCTGATGCAGAATTGAGGTTAAGCCATAGTATAATCGCTTCCAAATGGTTTTTGTATAAAAGTTACTTTCTGTATTACAGTGTAATTGTTGTTCTTACAGAGTTTGATCCACAGTTACAGAGAGTTTTGCCTTAACTTTGACACACCTATATTCTAAGGTGAAGTATGGTGGTAAGCAACGATCATTCTATTTACAATCTTTTAATAAGGTTTTGCTTTCTGATTTCATGTTCAGTTTGATTCAACAATTTATTCCTGATTGAAAATTAGTTTAGTAACTGATATGGATGCTAAAAAAATCAAAATTTTATTAGTTGATGATAAGCTAGAAAATTTACATTTTTTATCAGACATCCTTCACAACCAAGGTTATCAGGTACAAAGTGCCCTTTCTGGAGAATTGGCAATCAATAGGGCGCTGGCTTTTCCTCCTGATTTGATTTTACTAAACTTTCTCATTTCAAAAATGAATGGTTATGAGGTTTATCAAAATTTAAAATCTCATCAGAAAACTCAAGAGATTCCGATAATTTTTTTTGGTGTTTTAGATGAATTATCGGAAGAAGTAAATATTTGTGATTTAGGCGATGTTGACTATATTACTCAACCATTCCAAGCTAAAGAAGTTTTATTACGCATACAAAATCAACTAACTCTCCAAAGGCTGAAAAAACAGTTAAAAGAACAAAATTCCCAACTGCAAGAGGAGATTAAAGAACGTCAACGGGTTGCTGTTGAGTTAAATCTTCGGAACCAACAGATAGAAGAAATTTTCACAGAAATTCCTGTTAGCCTTAGCAAAGCCTTTTGTAGAGAAGTTTACCAAAACGAACGCCTCCTAGTCGAAGCTGCTCTCAAGAAAAGTGAAAGTCAATATCGCCACCTAGTGGAGACATCCCAGGATATGATCTGGTCGGTAGATATTGATGGACTAATTACTTTTGTTAATCCGGCAGTCAAGCAGATTTATGGCTATGAACCCCAGGAGATGATCGGGCGTACCTTGACTGATTTTATCTCGCCTCAGCAAGTTGCTAAAGATAAAGTAGCCTTTGAGCGTGTTTTCCGGGGAAAGCCGATATTTCAGCATGAAACTACCTGTGTAGCGAAAGATGGTACTTTACTCTATTTAATGTTTAATGCGATCGCATTACGCAACGAAGAGGGTTTAGTCAGAGGTATGACAGGCACTGCTAGTAATATTACACAGCGCCGAGGTATAGAAAGATTACTGGAAGAAAGCGCGATTAAGCTCCGCAATCATAACCTAGTGCTAACACAACTGGCACAAAATCAGATCCTTTATCAGGGCGACTTGAAAGCAGCTTTGGGTAAAATTACAGAAACAGCTGTCAAAAATATGGGAATGGAACGAGCCAGTGTTTGGTTGTATGACGAAACAGGCTTGAAAATCGAGTGTTTTGACTTGTTTGAGGGCAGTCGCAATCAACATAGCGAAGGATTTTCTTTATCAGAGGCAGACTATCCAGCTTATTTTGCAGCTTTGCAACAAGATCAACCAATCGCCGCAGATGATGCCCATACCGATCCCAGAATTAGAGAATTTTCTCCATCTTACTCAAGATTAAATATTACCTCTATACTCGATACACCCATTAGGCAGGAAGGAAAAACCGTAGGGGTTTTATGTTTGGAGGCAGTGGGAGTTGCTCATCATTGGACGCTAGAAGACCAAAATTTCGCTCGCTCTCTGGGCAATTTAGTATCCTTGGTGCTAGAAGCAAAAGAACGTCAACGCGCCGAAGCCGCACGGAGGGCTTCTGAAGAAAAGTTAGCATCAGCTTTTCGGTCATCTCCCGATCCCATTGCCTTAATTACTGTTCCTGACAAACGCTTCGTCGAAGTTAACGACAGTTTTTGTCGGTTTTTTGGTTATTCTCATTCTCAGGTTATCGATCGCACCGATCAAGAATTGAATATTTGGGTGAATCCAGAAGAATATAATTTTCTCACCCAGATGCTGCAAAAAACTAAAGCTATTCGTAACTATGAGGTTGATGTCTGCACGTCCACAGGGGAAATCAGGACAACCTTGTTGAGTGCAGAAATGATCGAGATTGATGGGAAATGGTACGTACTAGGCACAGCGAAAGATATTACTGAACGCAAGCAGGCAGAAAATGAAAGCCGTTTGTTACTGTTGACAACCCAAGCCATCACTCGCGCCAATGATGTCAATAGCTCTTTAGCACTGGTCTTGCGCTTAATTTGTCATACTATTGGCTGGGATTTTGGTGAAGCATGGATACCTAATGAAGATAGAGCTGTTTTAGAACACAGCCTGGGCTGGTATGGTGAACAAAGCAATTTAGAAGAATTTTGCCGCCACAGTCAAATTGTGAAATTTCCTCTGGGAGTGGGACTACCAGGAAGAGTTTGGCAGAATCAGGAACCAGAATGGATAGAAGATGTTTCAGAAGTTACAGAGCCAATTTTTTTGCGATCGCAACAAGCAGCCAAGGTAGGATTAAAAGCTGGTTTTGGTGTTCCCATACTGGCTGGAAACGAAGTATTAGCTGTTTTAGTGTTTTTTAAACGTAGTTCAGTATTGGTAGATAGACGTTTGCTCTTGCTAGTAAATGCTGTTGCTGCTCAGTTAGGTGGGTTGATTGAGCGCAAAACCCTAGAACAAGAATTAGCACTCAGAGAAGCTCGTCTCAATGCCTTTTTTACGGGGGCTCCCGTCGGTATGAATATTGTAGATAACCAACTGCGATTTGTCCAAATCAACCAAGTGCTAGCGGAAATTAATGGAATATCCCAGGAAGCTCATATTGGTAAGACCATCCATGAAGCCTTACCCAAAACGGCCAGTGTCGTAGAACCATTTTATCAACAGGTTCTGTTGACAGGTAAACCCATCCTCAATCAAGAATTAAGCGCCGCATCAATTAAACAACCAGATATTATCCGCCACTTCTTAGTTTCTTATTTTCCGATTCCTGGTGAGGATGATCGCCTTTCTGGTGTGGGCGCGGTTTTAGTAGAAATTAGCGAACTGCAAGCAGCACTACGCGAACGGCAAGCCGCGCTACGCGAACGCAAACATGTCGAACAAGAACTACGTTTAGCTAACGAGCGCCTTCAATATCTGCTTACTTCTAGTCCTGTGGTAATTTATAGCAGCAAAAAAACATTAGGCAATTTTAGCACTACCTTTATTAGTAAGAACGTTAAAGCAATGGTTGGTTACGAAGCGCAGGAATTTGTCGAAAATTCTAATTTCTGGCTGCATCATGTCCACCCAGAGGATATTGAACTGATTTCAGAAAAATTTTCCCAGTTGGTTGAGCAAGAATACACTTCCTATGAATATCGTTGGTTACACGCTGACGGAACTTATCACTGGTTTTACGAAAAGATGAGGTTAATTCGTGACGAAGCTGGTAAACCTATAGAATGTGTCGGTTATTGGACAGACATCAACGATGCTAAACTGGCAGAATTAGCTTTACAAACAGGTCGGCAGCGATATCAACTGCTAGCAGAAACCTCACCAGCTTGTATATTTCACACTGATGTGGATGGTAATGTCTTATATTTTAATCAACGCTGGAGTGAGATTAGTGGATGCAATTTAGAAGAGTCTCTGGGAACCGGTTGGACAAAAGCCGTACATCCAGACGATCGCGAGCAGCTATTGTTGACATGGAATCAAGCAAGAGTTGCTAAAATTATGTATAAGTACGAACATCGCTTTTTACGTGATGATGGTACAGTTGTCTGGGTAATTTGTCAGGCTTTGCCAGAATTTCGAGATGATGGAGAAATTAAAGGTTATATCGGTACGATTACAGATATTACCGAGAGAAAATTGGCAGAAGAAGCGCTGCGTGAGAGTGCAGAACGGGAAAGAGCGATCGCCCAAGTGATTCAAAGGATGCGCCAAACATTGGATTTAGAGACTATATTTGCGGCTACAACCCAAGAATTACGGCAAGTACTTAATTGCGATCGGGTTGTTGTCTATCGTTTCAATCCCCAATGGAGTGGCGAATTTGTCTCTGAGTCTGTAGATAATGGTTGGATTTCTCTGATAGAAGAACATAACAACGATCCTCATCTCACAGAAGGTGTCTTACAAGAGGGACGTTGCCTAACAAAAATTTTGGATAGTGCGGATAATCAAGCGGAAGATGCTGATATGCAAGCAATTCAAGATGGCATTTACACACAAGGCGCAACTTTTCGCTGCGTCCCAGATATTTACAATGCTGAGTTTCATCCCTCTTACATCAGCCTTTTAGAACGCTTTCAGGCAAAAGCTTACATCATTGTCCCCATTTTATATGGTAGTCAGATTTGGGGACTACTAGCGAGTTATCAAAATTCCGATTCCCGCCAATGGAAACCAGGAGAAATCAACATCGTAGTTCAAATTGGCAATCAGTTGGGTGTGGCTTTACAGCAGGCACAATTACTGGCGCAGACTCAAAGGCAGTCACAAGCATTGCAAGAAGCTGTGATCACAGCTGATGCTGCCAACCGCGCCAAAAGCGAATTCCTCGCCAACATGAGCCACGAACTGCGTACCCCACTTAACGCCATCCTCGGTTTTACCCAAATCATGAGCCACGATCATGCTTTATCTACTGAACATCAGCAAAATCTAGCAATTATCAATCGTGCTGGCGAACATCTTCTCAACTTAATCAACGACATTCTGGAAATGTCTAAAATCGAAGCTGGCAGAATAACATTAAATCTCAACAGTTTTGACTTAATTCGCCTCTTAGAAAACCTGGAAGAGATGTTGCGTTTCCGCGCCACTTCCAAAGGCTTAGAATTAAATTTTGAATATACATCTTACCTTCCACAGTATATCCAAGCTGATGAAAGTAAACTGCGTCAAGTATTGCTTAACCTCTTGGGAAATGCAATCAAATTTACCGATACTGGAAGAATAATGTTACGCGTAGCGATGGAGGATATGGGGGATAAAATTTTACCTCATCCTCCTCATCTCTTCTTCGAGGTTACAGATACTGGTCGCGGTATTGCGCCACAGGAAATTAACTTGCTGTTTGAAGCATTTGGGCAAACTGAAACTGGAAGAAAATCGCAACAGGGAACTGGACTAGGTTTAGCAATTAGCCGCAAATATGTGGAACTAATGGGAGGAAACATTAGCGTTACCAGCATTATTGGTGAGGGAAGTACATTTGCCTTTGATATTCAAATTGATCTAGCCACAGCCAGCGAAATCCAGATCCAACAAATTAGACGACAAGTTCTGAGTTTAGCACCCGCTCAAAACGAATACCGCATCTTGGTGGTTGATGACTCCACAGACAGCCGTTTAGTGCTAGTAAAAATTCTGACATCTATCGGTTTTGCAGTCCAAGAAGCGGCAAATGGCACGGAAGCGATCGCACTTTGGCAACAATGGCAACCACACCTAATTTTTATGGATATGCGGATGCCAATTATGGACGGCTACGAAGCCACCAAAATTATTAAAGCTAGAGAAGAAACTTCAGTCCCAAATCGCAAGACGATTATTATTGCCTTAACCGCTAATGCCTTTGAAGAACAACGAGAGGCAACAATCAAAGCTGGTTGTGATGATTATATTAACAAGCCTTTCCGTGAAGAAGAATTATTAGAGAAATTGAGTGAATATTTAGAAGTTCAATATATTTATCAAGAAGATAACTATCAGATAAAAAATGCAAACCAACAAATAACAGAATCAATTTTGAAGCTTACAGATTTAGTTCCTCTATTGTCTGAAATGTCGCCTGAATGGGTGAAACAGGTGTATACTGCCGCAGCCCAATGTAGTGATGACTTAATTTTAGAATTGATTGAACAAATTCCTTCAGAAAATGCTACTTTGAGCAATTTTATTCAGAATTTGGCTCATAATTTCCAGTTTGAGAAAATTATGGAATTGACAAGTATTGCAGGAGTATTATCTAGTTAATAACAATTATTAACTCAGTAGTAATAAGATCCATCCTAACTTCCCGACACGTCTCTCTACAAAACTAAAATGTAGTAGATCCTCCTAAATCCTCCTTAAAAAGGAGGACTTTGAGGGGTTTTTACCGCACTTGTAACAAATAAAGCCCCCCTTTTGAAGGGGGGTTGGGGGGATCTCTTATCTATAATCTTGCTTTTGAATGCTCCCTAAACGAGCAGCATCACGAATATTGTAATCGGGTCGAGTAAAGCGATTTAGCTGCATTTCAAAAAAATCTCGATTGGCTTGTAAATGTTTGGGATTTGGGTCATCTAAAGGATATAAAAGTGCAGTTCGCAAAGCTTGAATTACCGCAGAAGTCACACAGTACATTGACCGTTGAAAACTAACTCCCAACTGAATCAACATATCTTCTTCACCCCGGCAATATTGGCTGTAGTAATCAACAAGATATGGGGGCAAAAAATGTAGCATATCTTGCATTAATAATGTCGGAGGAATGCCAGCAGTACCTACTGGAAATACATCAGCGTAAAGAATGCCATAGTGAAAGTCTTTCTGGTCTTCCGGTACTTGACGCGCTTGGGCATTATAAGATTTTGTCCCCCGAAAGGGTGCGGTGCGGTAGAAAACAGCTTCTACATAAGGTAATGCGGCTTCGTATAGCCACATGAAACCCTTTGATTTAGGGATAATTTCGTAGCATTCGCCACGAATATAAACGTGATGGTAAATGGGACGACCTGCGATCGCAAATATACCATTAACCAAGAAGCTCATTGCCTCTGGGACGGTGCTAATGGTACCTTCATCATAGCGATCGGACATTTCAAAGAACACTGGGGCCATGACTTCCCAGAATAAGCCCAGATTAGCGTAGTACGACATCTGGCGGCACTGTTCCAAAAACATATCGGGGAACAGCTTGTAAAGCCCCAGCATTACTGGGTTTCCTTGGAAGTAAGCTTTTATTGCTCGGTCAGCGTTAGCTTTGTATTCGTCTGAATCTAGATAAGGGTCAAATTGTCCACCCATCCCTCTGTGCCACAACATCGCCCGCATACAAGCTTCAGCAAACTCCATGTTAATGCGATCGTGGAATAAGTGATGCAATAACTTCGGCATTTTGAAGGTTTCACCCTTTTCAATAAATGCCAAAAGTTCTGGATGTGCAGTAGCTTCGCCACGCCAAATTCGCAAATCGGCATCATCACCAGCATAGTGATTATGCAGTTCTAAATACTCTTTGGGTAAGAAGTATTTAAAGAAGGGAGCCGGGTTTAAAAACTCGTTTTCAGCAATATAAAGTAGGTCGCGCCAGTAAAAATCCATCGGCACAGCATAAGCTTTATATAAACCGATGATTTGCATCAAATTTTCTGGAGTATCGGGTAACATTGCACCGCCTGCTTCTAAGCGGTGAATTACTTCGGCAAATTCGTGCGTTGAAGGAGGTAATTTAAGTGCTGTTTTAATTGCTGTCATATTATTTAGTAATTGGTGTTAGTGATTTTTGACGAATATTCAAAGCATGAAAAATGCTTAAAACATCATGTGTCCAAACTGGCAATATTAGCGTCATAGCAATTTCTTCAACGCTATGAATTGTGCCAGCAATACAAGTCAGCCATAAGGCAACTCCGGCGTAATCAAAGCCAAACAGGGCAATAATCGCAATAAAAAGGGTGATTCCCCAAAATTTTGCTGAATAAGTGTGATAGCTAGCGGGTTTACCATATTTCACTAAATTCACTACCCACCACAGCAATTGAGCAAAAACAATCATTAGCAAAGGGACGCTATAAGTAACGAGAATATCTTGATGAACTATCCACGCACTGATGAAGATACAGCTAAAAAGACAAACATCAGCCCAACTATCGGCTTGACGCAATTGGGCAGTGCTGACACCTAATCGTCGCGCAATAATGCCATCAAAAATATCTGAGAGAAAGGCTGCGACAAAACCGATGATGAACCAAATACTGGTTTTGCCATCCAAAGCATCTAATAGGAGGAATGGAGATATCAAAAAGCGAAATAGAACAAGACCACTGGGAATTAATGTGAGATTCATCCTTCCTCCTTTATCGATGCGTAACTCTCTGATTGATTACTTCAGCGCGACTTCAGAGATTACGGTTTTTTCCAAAGAGGGAATTGCAGCCACCATTGTTGTAGTTGTAGATTCACTCCAACGCACTAACCAAGTGGGCTGTACTCCCAAAAAGATGATAAAAGCTGCCAAAATTAAAGCTGGAATTTTCTCAGACCAAAGAACTTTGGGATAGTAGGCGACGTTATCGAGTCTGCCGAAACAGGTGCGGTTGAGGAGGATGACAAAATAAACTGCGGTTAATCCACTAGCGACTACACACAAAATTGTTGGAATGGGAAAGATTGAGAAACTACCTTGAAAGACGATAAATTCGGCGATGAATCCTGTTAAACCGGGAATACCAGCACTAGCCATCCCGCCTAAAACTAGTAAGGCGCTAATTAGAGGTAAACCACGGATGGGACTCATTAAACCATTGAGTTTATCTAACTCGCGGGTTCCGACTTTGGCTTCTACAACTCCCACCAAGTGGAAGAGAATTGCTAGGATGATACCGTGGCTGAACATTTGGGCGACTGCACCCACAAGTGCTAAGGGAGTACTAGCAGCACCAGCCAGCAAGATATAGCCCATGTGACCGACGGAACTGTATGCTACCATGCGCTTGATATCTTTTTGAGCGATCGCAATTACTGCCCCATAGATAGCGCTGATTGCTCCCCAAATTGCCAGAGTCGGTGCAATAATACTCCAAGCATGGGGAAACATCCCCAACCCAAACCGCAGCAATCCATAAGTTCCCAGCTTTGCTAACACGCCACCCAGAAGAATGGCAATTGGTGCTGAAGCTTCGACATAAGCATCCGGTAGCCAAGTATGGAAGGGAACTAAGGGAATTTTAATTCCAAAACCTAAGACTATTCCTGCTAGTAAAAGGATTTGTTTTGCTGTTGACAGATTTTCTGTAGAGACTGCATCAAAAGCAAAATTGGTAGAACCACTCAGCCACACCATACCCAAGAATGTTGCCAGAATTAATGCTCCCGAAACGGCAGTATAAATCAGGAACTTAATTCCAGCATAACCCCGTTTTGCCCCTCCCCAAATGGAAATTAGTAAGTAGAAAGGGATTAATTCTAGTTCGTAGAATAGGAAGAATAGCAGCAAATTCTCCGCGAGAAAAGCACCTGCAACCCCTCCACTCACTAATAAAATCATGGAGTAGAACAGCCGGGGGCGTTCAGTTTCTTTATTGCTGCTATAAATCGAAATCCAGGTGAGCAGGCTATTTAGCACCAACATTAATATAGAAAGCCCATCAACACCGATTTGATAGTTCAATCCCAGGGTTTCATTCCAGGGCAAATACTCTTTAAATTGCATTCCTGGATTGCTAATATCAAATTTTAGCAGGATAAATATGTTCCAGGCAAGAACTGTTCCAGAAAAAATTAATGCTGTTAAACGAATACGATGATTAGGGAAACTTACAGGTAATATTGCTATAATAGCGGCAGCTAAAATAGGGAGCCAAATCAAAACACTTAACATTATATTTGTCCTTTGTTATTTCTCCTTTGTTATTTGTCCTTTGTACGTTAGTAATGACCACTGACTAATGACAAAGGACAAAAAACTAATTAGACTAAACTGATTCTGCCAGTATCTAAATCGTAATATCCACCAACTATTTTCAGTTTTTCTGCCTTGATTAGTTCAGATAAAACTGTAGATGATTTCAATTTTTCAACTTGTGCCAAAATATTTGCTTTACAGGCGTTTTCTAACTTATCTCCCGATGCTCCTTTGGAGCTTTCTACACTTGGTTTAATTGCTTCAAGCAAACTTCCAATTTGTCCTGGTACTTGAGCGCCTTTGATTGCGGCATCTACTGCACCACATCTTTCATGTCCCACTACCATGATGACTTTAGTACCTAATACTAAGCTACCAAATTCTAAGCTACCAATTTGCTGTGTTGTGGCAATATTACCAGCTATGCGGCAGACAAATAAATCTCCAAGTCCTTGATCAAAGACAATCTCTGAAGGTACTCGTGAATCTGCACAGCCTAGAATAGAAGCAAAGGGCTTTTGACCTTTGGCAACTTCGACTAAACGTGATTGAGTTTGATTGGGATTGCGACGTTTTGCTTTAACAAATCTATCATTACCCTCTAATAATTCTTTCAGTGCCTTATCGGGGGTAAGATCATCTTCTGCTGGCGCTACTGGGGCTTTTTTTTCGGCTGCAAGTAAGTTTGAGCCAAGTCCAACTGTCAATACACCTGTACCGATCGCACCTGCACCAAACTTCAATAAACCTCTTCTGGAAAGATTGATTTGGGTATTTCGTATGCTCATGGAATTCTCCTGCAAATTTTATACTAAACTATCTGCTTGTTTGTAATCAAAGGGTGTTTAACTACCCTAGTGTTGAAATTGGAAAAATCAAATTTAAAAACTGCACTCCCCAAAATGGCCAAGCTACCCACATTCCTAAAACACTCACTCCTAGTAAGACAGTTAAAGCGTAAAATTGGGTTTGTCCAGAGGTGCTGTATTTTAAACTTTCGCCACCTAATAGCGAAAATAAACCAACCAAATTAACGATGCCATCGACAACAAAGCGGTCAATCATATCGGCAAGTTGGGAAATTTTGGCAACGCCAAAAATAATGGTTATCCGATAGAGTTTTGGGGTATAAAAGTCGTATGCGAACAAGTCTTGTAGACCTTTCCAAGGGAGGCGAATTGGTTTAGGAATATTGCCTAAATAAACCACACCAGTGATGCTGCAACCGGAAATACTCGACCAAATTAAAAGTAGTACGACATCTTTGTTTAGAGTTGCCCAATCGGGTAAAAGTGATAAGCTTTGCAACACTAAAGGAAGATGTAGACTAAAGGCAAGTAAAATTACCATTGGCAAAATCATTGGCCAGTGTGCTTCAGGCGATCGCTGACTCATTTGTGTAGCTTTACCACCAAAAATTAAACCGAATTCTCTGGTTAAACTCACGGCTGTCAAAGCGTTTACCGTTATCACTACTCCCACTAACCAAGGTTGCGTTTCCCACAACCCATCTGCTAGTTTCACTAACGCCCAAAAACTACCCAATGGTGGAAAACCAATTAACCCCAAAGTCCCGACGATAAAGGCTATTGCTGAAATCGGGCGACGTGTCCATAATCCGCCCAATTGGGTAACATCTTGGGTGATGCTATTCCAAATAATTCCGCCGGTACTCATCACCAATAGGGCTGCGGATATAGCATGGGTAAGTACTAACAACAGCGCTGCTTCATCTTGTTGCGTTCCCACAGCGATGAATACTAAACCCATGTATGCACTGACAGAATAGGATTGGCAGCGTTTAATATCAACTTGAGCGATCGCAATTAAAGAAGCACCTACTGCCGTCACTACCCCAATGGCCACCATAGCGGAGGAAACTATGGGCGACAGGCTTAACACAGGTTGCAGTTTAATCAGCACCCATGCACCACTAGCAACTACTACCGAATTCCGCAAAATTGTACTGGGAACTGGGCCTTCCATTGCTTCATCCAACCACAAATGCAGTGGAAACTGGGCACATTTACCCATTGGCCCAGCAATTAAGGCTAAACCTACCAGTGCCATTGTTGTCGGGTTGACGTTAGCAGTCGCCGCCCACTTAGCTAGTTCTGGATAACTCCAAGTTCCAGCTAGGGGCCATAATGCCAACACGCCCATCAGCAAAAATAAGTCTCCCACCCGCTTGGTTAAGAAAGCATCTCTGGCACCTGAGACTACCAACGGCTGGCTAAACCATAAGCCAACTAGTAGGTAAGTTCCCAGTGTGAGGACTTCCAAAATTACATAGCTGAAGAACAAATTATTACACAGAACCAGGGCACATAGTCCTGCTTCAAATAATCCTAATAAGGAATAGAAGCGTCCCCAACCCCAATCCATCTCCATGTAACCGATGGCATAAATCTGCGCCAGCAAATTCAAACCAGTAATCACAACTAAAGCGCCGACACTCACTGAGGATATTTCTAAAGCAATGGTGAGGTCTAAACCAGCTGTAGATAACCAAGGAATAAATACTTCTTGGGCTGGTTGATTCCAAGTTGCTTGTAAGGCGATCGCACTATGTACAAACGCCAAAAATGTCATCACCAAGTTTATATAACCCGCCGGTCTTGGCCCCGTTTTCCGAATAATTCCCGGCGACCAAGGTACGGCTAACAAGCCACCTATTAAGGCATAGCAAGGAACTAGCCAAACAGTCTCAAGTAGAAACTGAGCCATCAACTTACCTCTAGATTTGCATCAAAAGTTTGGGGTTTTGAATCAACTTACGTTGATCCCTATTAACCCAGCGATGTCTACTACGGGCTACGCCTACGCAGGTAAGACAATTTTATCTTTATTTAATCTTGTTAAAATAGCTTACCGTTATATCCGTCAAAATGGAATTACTTTATATAAACAAATGTAAGATAAATACTCTAAGGAAATCTTATATAATCAACCATCTGAGTAATGAATAATAGCTATTGCTTTTTATCTATGAACATGAGTTTTTACTTATTGACGTAAATGACAAAAGACGCAATTAATTGCGTCTCTAATAAGTCAACTAAATTTGATTCATATTATTGTAATTTTGTCAACCTGCCAAAAAACAGAAATAATCACAGGCGCTTGGTCAAATTGGCTGATAGGGGCGGGTTTCATATCTCGGTAGTCCAGCAGTTGGACTAAGATCAGGTAAGCGATCGCTAAAATAACCGAAATCGCACCTGTAAGAATAGCAATTAATTTTGAACGTTCCATCAGTATTTCCTATATTTAAAGTTATTGTGCTGTGTCTATATCCTAATAAGTTCTAGTTAAGGCTTGATCGTCCTAACCCTACTTAAAAAGAGGATACGCTGAAAGCGTTAGTGAGTCTGCCAGGTCAGAGGTTCCTCCAATTCAAGCAAGTGAGTGGTCTGGGCTGCACAAAATATCACAAACCCAAGCGTATTAGCCTATATCTACATTAATACTTCACATACACACCACATAGTTACCGATATACTCATAGTTATTCAAAGCAATAGTTTAGTACGTTGCACCTACCTATTTACAGCAGTTTTCTTTTGTATGAAGTACAAGAGCTACAAGTTTTGAGGCAGGATAGTGCAGCGTTACGGCAGCAGACAGATCGCTTTTAGCGTCTCCCCTTGGGAGAAGGCAAGAGATAGAAACTTTATCTGATGCGTGAGTTCTGCATTTGTACCTAAATTATTTGCAAAATACTGTATCTTTACATAGTTCAATTGTTTCATACCCACCTACTTATTGCAATCATATATGAAAATAGAGTTTTGCTTGCACTGCAAACATTTGCAAACTCTAAAAGGTGTGGCAAAACATAGCAAAGTTAAGCATAAATTTAAGTACTAATAGACTCATAATCTTTCTTGATTACAGCTTTTAGAAATTGTTATTAATTAAAAAACGACAGAGTTTCTGTTATCTTATTAGGATATTAACTACTGCGAAATAATCACTTAATTATAAATTTAAATTTCCATGATTAGTATTGCTAAATTAAATAAAATTGACTTTATAGTTTTGATTACTATTGTCATTATCGGTCTGATACATTTACCTTTTCCATTTGACGGAGATCAAGCATTTTTTAGGCTAGGTGCTTTGGAAATGCAACAAGGAAAGGTGCTTTATCGAGATTTTTGGGATATTAAACAACCGGGAATTTTCTCATTTTATTTTTTAGCAGGAACTTTATTTGGTTTTAATGAGATTGGCATCCATGTATTTGAACTTATTTACATGGTATTTTTTTCGATAATATTGCTACTGACCCTAAAAAGCTATTTTCGACATCAGATAATTGCAAGTCTAGTACCTTTGTTAACAGTTGGCGTTTACTATATTGTTTCCGGTGCTTGGCATCTGACTCAAGTAGAAGCACTGGTCGGGTTTCCTTTATTCCTTTGTCTTTGGGTTACTTTTAAATCTTTTACAAAAGAAGGAAAACAAAGATTTTATCTGCTTTTACTGTCAGGCTTTTTAGGCGGAATTGTTCTTTTATTTAAATTCTTATTTCTGCTGATCTTGGTTTCATTTTGGCTAAGTATATTGATGTATTCTATACTAATAAAACGCCACAGTATTCAAAAAAACTTCATTGAGATTTTTATCCCAATTTTTATAGGAGTTACATTTCCTCTTTTGGTTGTTGCCAGCTACTTTATCTCGGTTAATAGTTTTGCGATAGTGTTTAAGACATTTTTTATATATCCACCGATGATTGTTGCTAATGCTGCATTTAATAAAACTAATTTTGTTTTGGGAATAAAATGGTTATTACAGAATTTTTATTCTTTAATTTTAATGACTGCTGTTGCAGTCTATGTATCATTGTATAAATCTAAGAATATATTGACTTTGTTACTTGTTATTTGGTGTATTTTTGCTTTGTCTGTTATTCTTCTACAGGGAACAGCATTGTGGGAATACCATTATTTACTATTGTTTGTACCTATAGGTATTTTAGCAACTAAGGGATTAGATATATTGTGGGATTCCTTAAAAGGATTAAAGTCTCGAATCCCAACTATTTTACTGGTATTTTTATTGTTCTTACCTTTCTCTTTCACTCTCGTAAAAAAGAGTATTACTCTGGTTAATAATAATTTTGCTTTAACTGAAGATACGCGATTGCAATATCAGGCTGTCTTTAGACCAAAATATCTATCTCTTCGTTCAGAAGCTAATTTTATATCTCTACCAGGAAATCTTGTTGGTGATATTTATGTAGCTGGCGATCCATCTATTTACTATTTTTCTGGTCGGAATCAAGCTACAATACTACGTGGTTGGGCTCTTGAATATTTTTTATCTGAGCAATGGTCAGCACTTATAAAGCAGTTGGATTTATCAAAGCCTCCTTATATTTTTATTGATTACGAACCGCAGGCTATAATCAAAGAAAAATTTCCAAATCTCCTAGAATTTATTGAGCAAAAATATCAGATTTTACGTCAAGATAATAATGGTATTTGGTATATCTTGAAGGAAGACTCCGAAGTGAGAATTTAGAGGATATTTTAAAAGTCCCCTTGTCTGATGTTTGATAAACCACTTTTAGGCGATAGTATAACTGTAGATTATTGCAATTCTCTCATCTACCATGCCAAAACAGTCTATAGGTCTTGACGATCAACTCTATAATTACCTTTTATCCGTTTCACTGCGGGAACCAGAGATTCTTTTGAAGTTGCGCCAAGAAACTGCCAGTCATCCCAGAAGCACAATGCAGATTTCACCAGAACAAGGGCAGTTTATGAGACTGCTAGTACAGCTAATTGGAGCCAAGAAAACCCTAGAAGTTGGTGTATTTACAGGTTATAGCTCGCTCTCAGTGGCTTTAGCACTTCCTGATGATGGTAAAATTATCGCTGCTGATGTAAGTGAAGAATTTACTGCGATCGCCCGCCGATATTGGCAAGAAGCCGGAGTTGCCCATAAAATCGATCTACGATTGGCTCCAGGTCTAGAAACTTTAGATCATCTGTTGGCAACTGGACAAGCTGAGACATTTGATTTTGCTTTTATTGATGCTGATAAAGAAAATTATGATGGATATTATGAGCGATCGCTGCAATTATTGCGTCCAGGTGGCTTAATTGCGATTGATAATGTTTTATGGTCAGGACAAGTTGCTGACCCGGAAAATCAAGATGAAAGCACCCAATCGATTCGCGCACTCAATGAGAAGTTACATCATGATGAACGGGTAACACTCTCCCTTGTCCCCATTGCCGATGGACTTACCTTAGCCATCAAGCGGTCTTAATATAGTGTCACCATCCCGTAAAAATTCCAGAATCGCTGCATTCAACTCCTTAGAAGAACCACTTGAAGCGTCATGATAGCAGTTAGACAAAATTTTTAATTTGGAATTTGGGATATGCTGATGTAATTTTTCACCATGAGTAGCAGGAAACCAACTATCTTGATCGCCCCATAAAACTAGTGTAGGACACTTAATTGCACTTAGTTTATTTTGAATTTTGGTAAGCATATTTGGCTTGCTTGCTTGCCAATTCTCAATTTCTCGCGCTGCTATTTGTAACTCTTCGGCAACTTTGACAATCGTACCAGGAAATTGAATAAAGGGGTAAGTTATCCAATAAACATCTTCTTTTGTCAAAATTGACGGATCAAATAATACCCCACGTCTTTCTATTGCCATAATTTCTCTTAATAGAGGTGCAAACAAATATGCCAGACGTAAGGAGTCAATTGTTTGGATGATTTCTAGAGGAGTTTGGGCAAGTAACCCCATAGCCCAATGGGGCAGACGTTGGGCAAAAACAGGTACATTTACTACTACAAGCTGCCCGATTAACTGCGGATTTTCTTGAGCAAGAGCAAGGGCAACTAATCCCCCCAGAGATTCCGCTACAATCACTGCTGGTTCATCACATAATGCCTGAATAATTCTTTGAAACTCAATAACTTGATGACCGTTGTGTTCTCGACGAGACAATGGTTTTTCAGAAAATCCAAAACCTTTAGCATCAAAACAAATTACCCGAAAATATTTAGATAATTCTGTTACACTGTGTCGCCAATTATAGCTCCAACTACCCATGCCATGTAATAAAATTAGCGGTTTCCCTCTACCTTTTTCGCCATAAGAAATTTGTACAGGATAGCCTTTAGCATCAGTAATAATTAAAGTTTGTCGTCCTTTGGGAAAAGTCGCTTGCCACCAATCTTTCATTCCATTATCTATCAATAATTTAACCACCAGTTAAAGCGTTCCAGAATATTCTAATTAGTATCACGGGTAATGCTACTAAAACAATGGATATCAGCAACAATCCAACCAAAAGAGCAATGATAAATAACCTGTCTGCACTCTTTTGCTCGCTAGGAAACTTTAAGTATTCTTCCAATAGCTTGATATTATTAGTGTTAGCTCTCCAGGCAAAATCAAAAAAGTCTCCCAAAACGGGGACAGCGCCTACCAAGCCATCAAGGATCACATTGACAACCATTTTACCTAAAGTGGCTCTAGAGACACCCAGCCGCGCTGCTTCTAGGATGATGTAGCTAGAAAACATGACTCCCAAAAAATCACCACCAATAGGTATAAGTCCTAAAATTGGATCTAGACCGAAACCAATCTGTGTACCAGGAATAGTAATAACATTATCCAGCAGCCGACTTAACTGACGCAGGCGCTTCAAGGTGGGTGCTTTAGCATCAGGTTCAATCATAGAAAACCGAGGAGGAGAATCTGGCATGAAAGCGATCGCTAATTTTGCATTGAATCGTTAGATATTCTACTCCCCTAGTGAGCTTTTGCAAAAGTTTTCTCAAGGATTTACAGAAGAAAGGCAGGGGGCAGGAGGCAGGAGGAAGAAAATATAATTTTTACCCTCTGCCAAAAGGGTTTAAAGTCCCTAAATTTATTTATGAAAAAAAGAAAAAATATGTATTTCAAGACGTGCAGCGCAAGAAATACAGCGTTCTTATTAAATCCCCTAATATTTATTTATGGGGATTTCTTCTACTTTCTGGCTCCTGCCTCCTGCCTTCTGCCTCCTTAAAAATTAATATTTTTCATTAGATTTTGACTGCGCTTTTAGGCGCATATCTTCACCGACTGTCACGTTCAACTGATCGCCGATTAACAGTACAGCAGCGCTCATCGACAGCCAGAGCATTAAAACTATCACAGCCCCTACAGCACCATATACTTTATTATAATTGCCAAAATTCGCCACATAAAGCCGAAATAGGGCAGATAATATTGCCCAGAAAACAGCTGCCAAAATTGCTCCAGGCATCATTGGCGTGCCTGAGTTCCATACACTTGGCCCATAGCGATAGACAAAGCCAAAAGCAACAGCAACAATACTTAAAGCTAAAGGCCAGCGTAACAGCTGCCAAAGATGTAATAAGACGATCAAGGAACCATTTTCGCGTACTACCATTCCCAAAAGCCAATCGCTGGTAAACACTAAGAAAGAAGCCAGCACTAAAAGCAACATAGTACCAACTGTTAATCCCAGAGAGACAAGCTTGGCTTTCCAAAAGGGGCGCATATTTTCTGAAGGAATTTGATGAATTTGGTCGAGGGCTGTCATAGCGGTACTCACCGCCCCAGAAGCAGTCCAAATTGCTAATACAAAGCTCAGAGAAAATAAGCCACTGTTTCTAGAATTGGTAATTTCTGTGGTAGCAAAATCACGAATTAGAATCAGGGCTTGTTCGGGTAGGATTTGACTAAGTTGGGCCGCTAGTTGTTTAAAGGTAGCTTGTAAAGATTCTGCCAATAAACCAATGGCTGTGAGGACAGCAAGAATTGCTGGAAACAGCGATAACATGGCATTGAAAGCGATTTCTGAAGCTAGTCCCAAAAGTCGTCTTTCCATTGTCCTAGCAAAAGTTTTTTTGAGCGTGCGCCAATTGAGGTAGTAAAAGAAACGAAAAAAACGAGGTTTTGGCATAATTTTGAGTTAAAACTGGTTAGGTTTCTTAACTACTGTGCCAAATTTTGCGTAGCGATCGCATTTATCTTTTTACCGCAATAATACCGAGTGAGGGGCAGGGAGGCAGGGGCAGAATAACAAATGACAAATGACAAATGACAAATGACAAATGACTATTTAATTTATGAATCAAGATTTTACACAACAGTGGTTGACAGAAATCCAGGAACTCAGAGAGCAGATGGCGGTACTTCAGAGCGATCGCGATACGGCTTGGGAAAGTGCCCAAAAATGGCGACAGCTTTACAACACAGAAGCAGAACAACGCCGCACAGATGCCCAACTGTCCCAACAGGCGATCGCATCACTCAAGGCAGACTTGCATAAACTCCGGGGTCTTGAGGTCGAGACACTGGCTGCTGGGACATCACTAACAGCGATTCAACAAGAGATAGAACAATTAAAATCTGTGGAGGAGTTACAAACTAAACTCATCGCCCTAATCAAAGAACGCGATCGCCTCTTGCAAGCTTTAAAGACTGAGCAGGATAATCACGCCCAAAGCCGCAATAGCCTTACTACTGCTTTGGGTGATGCTATTGATAGCTTGACACAGGAACGAGCCAGAGGAGAAAAAGAGAGTCAATGACCAGCGTGAACTTCGGTGATTTTGAATTTTTACAGCAGTTTTCAGGTATTTAGACCACAACTGAGACGGGGAAAGGGAAGAGACGCGATAAATCGCCGTCTTTACAATAATCAGTCCTTTGTAGAGATGGTGATTTATCGCGTCTTTGTGATTTTCATAAAATAAACCTTAACTGAACCGTATTGAGAGTGGTGTAGATAACGCTATCATTGTCTCGGCTGAATGCCAGAAACAATTAATGTTTCTATCGACTTGCTATCCAGGGGTTGGGAGAAAAAATATCCCTGTGCGTATTTACATTTCATGGCTATAAGTTGTGACAGTTGCTCTACCGTTTCTATGCCCTCTGCTATTACATCTATATTTAGACTCTCGGCTAAGGTGATGATCGCCTGAACAATCTCTAAGTTTTCTCCATTAGCACCAATCTTAGTAATAAAAGAACGATCAATCTTCAAAGCATTACTTGGAAAGCGGTGCAGGTAACTCAACGATGAATAGCCTATGCCAAAATCATCTAAGTGTAATTGGATATTCATCTGTTGTAGTTGCAAGAGCATAAAAGTTGCTGACTGAATATTTTCCATCAGTACGCTTTCAGTAATCTCCAACTTTAAATTACTGGCTTCCAGGGCAGTCTCTTGCATAATTTGGTTAATTTGCTCAATCAGATCGGGTTGTAAAAACTGTTTAGTGGAAAGATTTACACTGATTGTCAAGGGTGGATCGGTTGGAAATTGGATTTGCCAAGCACGCATCTGCCGACAAGCCTCGCCCAATACCCAGTAACCAATAGGGATAATCAACCCAGTTTCTTCTGCTAGTGGAATAAAGCTGTCTGGAGGAACTAATCCGTGTTGCGGGTGTTGCCAGCGAACGAGAGCCTCGAAGCCAACAATTTTGTAAGTTTCTAACAAAACAATTGGCTGGTAGTAAACCTGAAACTCCTGGCGTTCAACTGCCCGTCGTAGATCCATCTCTAACTCTAATAGCTTCGTTATTTGGGTGTACATGGTTGAGTCAAATATCTCATGGCGTGCTTTACCCAATGCTTTAGCGCGATACATTGCAATGTCAGCGTCGCGCAGGAGTTGCTCTGGTAGGTTGTAACTACCCTTGCTCACGACGATGCCAATGCTGACGGTGGTAAAAACCTCATATCCTCTGAGTGTGAACGCAGATGTCAGAGCTTCATGTATCCGCTCCACTACGCCTATTGCGTCATTGATGCTGTTGATATCATCAAGCAAAATTGTAAACTCATCTCCCCCTAGACGGGCAACTGTGTCTCCAGCACGCACACAGTTTTCCAGTCTGCGAGCAAGGGCAGTTAGTAGTTGGTCGCCAATCATGTGACCGAGACTGTCGTTGACAACTTTGAAGCGATCTAAATCTAGAAAGAGAACAGCGAATGTATAGTCCGCACGTCGTTTTGTCAACATCAGCGCCCGTTCTAGCCGTTCCATAAACAAGGCGCGGTTTGGCAGACTGGTTAGTATATCGTGAAAAGCATCATGAATTAATTGTGCCTCCGCAAGTTTTAGAGCAGTAATATTGCGAGAAATACTCAAGACAAAGTATACTGAGCCGTCGCTAGCCAATTCAGGCACAAGACGGGTATGGTAATGTCTTGTTTGGGCAGCGATCGCTAAAGTACATTCAAACTCTGTTTCTTGCTTAGTTTGGAAAACTTGCCCAAGCTTGCGATCGCACATCCGGCAAAATTCTTCCGGTAGATTTAACTCTGCGTTTGTTTTGCCAATAAATGTTTCGGCTGATATCCCTGTAACCTTTTCAATAGCTGGATTAACGTAAATGTAGCGCAATTGAGTGTTAAATCTGGAAATAATATCAGGTGCATTTTCAACTAGTGCTTTGAATTCTTGCTGGCGACGCGCTAGTGCCTCCAATATCTGCTTGCGCTCGGTGATATCCTGAAAGACAAGAACTGCACCCGTGATGTTACCGTTGTCATCTTTAATCGCTGCAATACTATCATCAATTGGGATTTCTGCACCGTTTCTAGTAATAAGTATAGTCTGTTCTGGTAGACCAGCAGTAATACCCGACTGAAGGACTTGCGTTATCGGACTTTCAATTATTATCCGAGTTTCTTCATGAGCAATATTGAATACTTCTGTTGCTTCTTTACCAAACGCATCTGAATAATTCCAGCCCGTCAGTTCCTCCGCAATAGGATTCATAAAAGTCACAGTTCCAGATGCGTCGCTAGTAATCACAGCATCTCCAATACTTTTAAGTACAGTAGTCAGCCATTGTTCATTCTGTTTTAATTTTTTTTCCGTCCGATGTTTGGAAAGGGTAATTTCAATAGTGAACTTTAATTCTTTTTCTTTAAAAGGCTTAAGAATGTAGCCAAACGGCTCTGTTATCTTTGCCCGATCCAATGTTGATTCATCTGCATTAGCAGTAAGATATATGATTGGAATATTAAAAATATTATGAATTATCTGAGCCGCCTCCACACCGTCCATCTTTCCTTTGAGATGAATATCCATTAAAACTAAATCTAGAGAATCATCTGCTGCTTTCTTAATTGCTTCTTCTCCAGAATCGGCAAGCCCCAAAACAGTGTATCCAAATTTTCTTAGCCGACTTTGTATATCCATTGCCACGATGATTTCATCTTCAACAACTAATATATTTACTGGGTTCATGATTTTATTTATCTTATGAAATTAGATATTTTTAGCCGGAAATATAATTTTATACTTCACTCCGTTATAACTGATAAAATCAATATTGCCTTGTAGCTGATGTGTTAGACCTTTTACTAATCGCAGTCCTAACGATTCTGTAGCTTGAAAGTCAAAATCTTGGGCAAAACCAACACCATTATCACTGATAGTAAGTGTAAATAAATTTGCTTCTATGGAGCAAAAGGCAATACAAATTTCTCCCGTTTCTCTTTGGGGAAAAGCATATTTTAAGGAATTTGAAATAAGTTCATTGATAATCAACCCGCAAGGAATAGCTGCATCAATGGCGAGAAAAACCTCCTCAACGTTCATTTTCAAGTTAATAGCGCTGGAATTAACGTTGTATGAATAAAATAAATTAGTTACTAAATCTTGGATATAGTCAGCAAAATTAATCTTTGCCAAGTCTTGAGATTGATATAGTTTCTCGTGGATCAAAGCCATTGATTCAATCCGATTCTGGCTATCTTTGAATACCTCAAGAGCTTGATTGTCCTTGAGATATTCTGCTTGCAGGTTGAGCAGACTAGAAATAATCTGCAAATTATTTTTTACCCGGTGATGAATTTCTTTCAATAGCACCTCTTTTTCTTGAAGCGATGCTTTAATCTGCTCCTCTGCTTGTTTACGCTCTCGTCTCACCTGTGCCTCACGCAACTCGCGGGCAACAGCAGGGATAAGTCGCGCTAAATTGCCTTTGATAATGTAGTCATGGGCACCAGCTTTCATGGCAGCTACTGCGGTATCTTCACCAATCGTGCCTGAGACGATAATGAATGGCAGGTCAAGTCCACTTTCCTTAACCTGCTTTAATGCAGCAGGGGCGCTAAAGGTGGGCATGGAATAATCACAGATGACAATATCCCATGTTTGCTCTGCGATGGGCGAAGCCCCGCCTTCGGCGATCGCAGCTTTCATGGCTGTGGGTGTATCAACCCTTTCAAAGGTTACTTCATAGCCACCACGTTGCAGTTCACGTAGCAGCAACAAAGCGTCATCTTCTGAATCCTCAACAAGTAATACGCGCAGAGGTGTACCCATACCCATCTAAACTATACTCTTGGCGGTGATTCGTTTAAGACAAACCAGTACAACCCTAGTTGTCGCACTGCTTCACTGAATTGGGAAAAGTCTACTGGTTTCCGAACATAGCTGTTGGCACCCAAGCTGTAACCATTGATTAAGTCTTGCTCCTCCTTGGACGAAGTGAGAATCACGACGGGAAGGATTTTTGTCCTTTCGTCGGCCCGCAGGTGTCGCAAAACTTCCAGACCATCCATTTTAGGCAACTTCAAATCCAACAGGATGAGATTCGGCATAACGCTCATATCGCGGTCAGTGTAAACACCTTTACCAAAGAGATAATCTAGGGCTTGTACCCCATCGCGTGCCACTACCACCTCGTTCATAATGTTGTTTTTCTTCAGTGCCCGTAAGGTTAACGCTTCATCATCAGGATTGTCTTCTACTAATAGAATCATGTTGTATATTTTCCTTATACTTAAAGGGTGAAGTAAAATGTTGCGCCTTGCTCCACTGCGCTTTCTGCCCAGACACGACCACCGTGACGGTGAACAATCCTTTGCACAGTAGCTAATCCGATACCAGTGCCTTCAAACTCAGTCATGGCGTGCAGGCGCTGAAAAGCACCGAAGAGTTTCTCAACATAGGCCATATCAAAGCCTGTGCCATCATCACGGACAAAATACACATGAGTGTCATCTTGCTGCAAAAGCCCAAATTCTATTCGGGCTTTTTGATGTTTTCCTGTAAACTTCCACGCATTACCCAGTAGGTTTTCTAGGACTATCCGTAACAGATGAGCATCACCATTAGTAACCAATCCCGGCGCGATCGCAAACTCTACTTGGCGTTCTGGTTGGGTTTTGTGCAACTCTGTAGCGATCGCCTCCACCAGTGCGCTTAGATCAACCTTTTCGGAACGCATCTCACTGCGTGTCAATCGTGATAGATTCAGTAAATCGTCGATCAGTTGTGCCATTCGCTGGGTGGCTGCACGCACTCGCTGGAGGTAGTTTTGGCCTAGTGTGTCTAGCTTGTCAGCATAATCTTCTAGTAGTGCTTGGCTAAAACCATCGATACTCCGCAAGGGGGCCCGCAGGTCGTGAGACACTGAATAACTAAATGCTTCCATCTCTTTGTTAGTCGCTTCGAGTTGTGCTGTGCGTTCTGCAACTCGCTGCTCAAGCTGGACATTCAGGCGCAGAATTTCTGACTCCGCCTTTTTGCGCTCATTAATTTCAGTTTGCAATTCCTCGTTAGTGTTTCTCAGTTCGGCAGTCCGTTTGTTAACCTCAATTTCTAATTCATCGCGAGCTTTTTGCAGAGAATTTTCCATCCGCCTGCGTTTGACGAGTTCCTGATTGGTAATCATCGCCGCTAAACCGACAATAACAGAAGCGATAATGCTGCCAAAAATAGTCAGCACAGTTGTTTGATGAGCGCTGGCGTTCGCCTCCATTGAGCGCTGTTTCAACAACTCATTCTCTTCATTCTCCATAGCTGTAGTGAGCATTCGGATGTCCTCCATAATCTGCTGACCCCGATCTGTCTGAACTATTTGCAGTGCGGACTCTAAATCTTTGCTCCTTGCATTAATCGCCTGTTCAATCAAAACCAGTTTTTTGGTAATCAATGGTTCAAGGCGATCGAGCCGCCGTTGTTGATTGGGGTTATCCACAGTCAATTGGCGCAGAGCCTTAAGTTTTTGAACAATCTCGCCAGTTGCTGTGCGATAGGGTTCGAGATACCGCTTTTTGCCCGTGAGAAGATAACCCCGTTGTCCAGTTTCTGCATCCTTGATCTGCGACATTATTTCTTTTGTCTTTTCAAGTACCTCGCGTGTATGTGTTACCCATTGAGCGTTTTCTCTATACTGAAGCAAACTCAGATACGAAACTACGCCGATACCAGTCATAATTGCTACTGCTATTACAAAACTGCCCGTATTCTTTTTGTAAATAGCCCATTTCATTTTTTACCTTCCTAATTGAAAAAGCAGCTGTTGACTAAAGTAGTAAAAACGGTGAGTCAGCTCTTTAGATGGTTAATAGTCACTATATATTGGCATTAGAGCATCACCCTTCGTGCCCCAGTTCAAGCGGCTATATCTTCGTTCCAGCAAACAATATCCATGAAAAAATTGGCTTGCTGAATAAGAAGTATGAAAATGATTTTGTTTAATATCAAAACCCATATAGAGATGCGATATATCGCGTCTCTACCTTTTGATTCATACTTCTTATTCAGCAATGCCAAAAGTTTTTCACGGTATTACTCATCATAGTCGTGCTAACTGATACTAAATTTTTTAACTTTTAGAGTAGAGCAAACTAGCTCTAATAAAGGATATCTATAATTAGTGAATTATTGTGAGCGTATATTTTCTGACTCATAAGAAGGCAAATAAGAAATTTTGTTCAAATATTCAGTATATTTACCCAGCTAGATTCAATAGATTTTCGCTTGCATCAGCCACGCAAATGTGATATGAAACTCCAGTAATTACACTTAAAAATCTTTGATTGTATTAGCTTGATATTGACTTGATTTATAAGATACGTAGATTAGATAGAGACATAAAGCAATGTAGGGAAATAGGGGCTTGCCACACCCCTACGACAAATCTATATGTATGTATCAGAGTTTTCGTGAATTACTATTACGCCTCGGAATTGCTGAAATAAGGTAAAAATAATAGGGCATGGGGAATTACCTCATGTAACTAACTCAAGGCAAGGTGAAGTACTCATGCTCAGGCGCTTAATTGTGATTGTTACTGCCGCTATACTCTTTAGCAACTCCTTAACGCTGGCACAGACTAAAAAGCCCAAACCACCGGATGAATTTCCTCCTAGTCCTCTAGAAATCACCACACCCGACCCACTGCTGCCACGTTTACCCAAGGATAAACAGCCGTTAACTCTCCAAGAACAGCAAAACTTAGAACTAGCGCTGGATGCCTTAAATCAAGAAGCAGCAGCGAAATTGCAAGCAGGGGATCGGGTGGCGGCGTTTGAAATTTGGAACCGGGAACTTCGGTTGCGGCGCTTTTTAGGTTTTTTAGCAGAGGTGCAAGCACTATCACGAGTCGGGGCGATCGCTTGGAAGCAAAATGATGGGGAAGAAGTACAATATATTACGCAGCGATTGCAAGCAATTCAAAAGCAGGCGCAATCTCAGAAAACAACTGCTCAAGTTGATCTGGAATTATGGCGATCGCTAGCCCAAGCTTACCAAAATGTGCGATCAATTAAACTAGCTGTAGAAGCTTACGACCAAGTTTTGCTAGTGGTGCGGCAGCAAAAAGATCCAGCAGCAGTAGTAGAAATGCTTAAAACAATTGGGGAACTACATTTAACTTGGTTTGATTATACAAAAGCTGCCCCAGTCTACGAGGAATTATTGAGTTTAGCTACATCTCAAGGTGAACGTGTAAATGAGATAACATATCTGCAACGGCTGGCTTACATTTACGAGCAGACACAACAACCGCAGCAGTCATTGAATGTACTTAATAAGCTAGTTGAAATTTACACTAACGAAAATAATCTTACTGTAATCCCAGAATTAAAGCTAGCGATCGCTGCAAATTACGAATCTCTAGCCAAGAAAGATCCTAACTTACTGCTAGAAGCTTTTCAAAATTATCAAGAAGCTTATACCACTGCTTGGCAATTACGCGAGTATGTTCGTGCTGGCGACGCTTTGCAGAAGTTAATTGCACTGTACCGTTCTCAAGGACAAATAGACGAGGCTTTGCAGGCTAGCCAAATCCTTGTACAGATACAGACGCAATCTGCCAATTTTTACGGGATAATGCAAGCTTATGACCAAATTGGGCAATTGTATCTAGAACAGAAAGATTTTCCTCAAGCATTAACAGCTTTTAAAAAAGGGTTGGAAATAGCACAACAACTAAAACATGAAGAAGCATACTTTACTAAGCAAATTGAAAAAATATCATCTAATCGATAATACCTATTAATTGATTATTCAACTTAGATGCTTTTCAGCTTAATACATCTTCATATATTTCGGCGATCGCACACCGAAAATCAACGCTAGCTAAATGCACTTCTTGTTCATAAGGATAAAGTACCCACTGTCCTTGTTCATTGCGGCGGAAGCATTCGACACTCATTTGGTCTGGTGAAATTAGCACATATTCTTGTAGTGATTCTAAGTGTCGATAACTAGCGAATTTCTTGCCTCTGTCATAGCCTTCTGTTGACTCAGAAAGCACTTCGATAATTAAACAAGGATAAGACTTAAAATATTCATATTCCCTATCTCGTGTATCACAAGTCACCATAACATCAGGATAGAAATAGCGATTTATCACATCAATTTGTGCTTTCATGTCCAACATATAGACACGGCATCCACTACCCCGGAGATGGTTTCGTAACAGCATAGATACATTCATGCTCACTGTGACATGAGCATCACTTGCCCCTGCCATCGCGTAGACTTGTCCATCAATATACTCGTGTTTGATTTCACTTACTTTCTCGCCTTCTAAATATTCTTCTGGAGAGATATAGTACTCACTTTGGCTGATGACCATTTTAGTACCTTAGTAGTTTTATCAAATATTTTAACCCATACAACAAATTTAATGAGCGACAGCATTACCACTTGGCTTCACCTTTTTGAAGAATAAAACGGCAAGTCCACTGAGTAATAATGCAATGCCAATAAAGTAAAAACAATCGTTAAAAGCCATTACATAAGCTTCCCGGCGGACTATATTAGATATGGATGCGATCGCTTGATTTTGAGCAGTATTTAAATCTGCTCCTTTGCTGACAAAATACTGTGTCATTTGGTCAATCCGCTGTTGAGTTTCTGGGTTATATAAAGATATCCCATCACCCAATCTATTCGAGTGAAATTGCTCTCTGTTAGTTAATAAAGTTGCTAAAGATGCAATTCCTATAGAACCGCCCATATTCCGCATCATATTAAATAAACCACTTGCTGAACCTGCTTCTTTTGGACTCAATCCAGCAGTAGCGATAGAAGTTAGGGGTACCATAATTAGGGGTTGTCCCATTGCACGCACAAATTGCGACCAGCGTAACTGATCTAATCCAGTTTGATTAGTCATTCCAGAGTTCATAAATGCACTGATGGAAAACAATGTTACGCCAACGGCAACCATTAACCGTACATCAATGCGTTGCATCAATTTGGGGATAAGTGGAATAATAAAAAGTTGAGGAATACCAGCCCAAATTAAGACTTCACCAATTTGTAGCGCATTATATTTTTGAATTTGGGCAAGATACAACGGTAAAATATAAATTGAACCATACAATCCAACACCCAGCGACACATTAACAATACTGGCTAAACCAAAGTTTCGCCTAAACAAAAGTCGTAAATTAATAAATGGTTGCTTACGAGTTAATTCTATAAAGAAAAATATCGCCAGAAAAATTACTGCGATCGCACTTAAGCGCACAATCAGCGCTGAACTAAACCAATCTTTGCGGCTACCTTCTTCTAAAACAACTTGCAGGGAACCTAACCCAATAGCCATTGCAATAATTCCCCACCAATCACCTTGTTTCAGTAAATTAATTTGGGGTTTTTCTTGCTTAATTCCGTACCAAACTCCAGCTAGCATCAATGCGCCTGGAATTACATTTATATAAAAGTTGTATTCCCAACCAAAATTTTCTGTTAACCAACCTCCTAATGTGGGGCCAATTGAAGGTGCAAAAACTGCACTAAACCCAAAAGCAGCCAGCCCAACTGATTGCTTAGATTGGGGTAAAGTCGTTAATACAACTGTCATAGCGGTGGGAATTAAAACTCCTCCACTAAAACCTTGCAAGGCGCGAAATAAAATCATTGAATTGAGATTCCACGACCAAGCGCAGCATATAGAAAAGAAAATAAATAGTGCAGTATTCACTAACAGATAACGTTGCAGAGAAAACACTTGCGATAACCATCCTGTTAAAGGAATTACCACAATCTCTGCTACTAAATAAGCTGTAGAAATCCAAGAGCCTTCTTCTAAAGTTGCTCCTAAACTTGCTTGAATATCTTGCAGTGAAGCATTAGTTATTTGAATATCTAATACCGCCATAAATGCACCAAGCATACTGGCTAATACACCAATCCAGGTTCTTAGCGGTACGCGTTCTGGTGGTGCTTGCTGATGAATTACACCTGTATTAGCCATAATGTTGTTCCAGTTTCAAAATTAAGCAACGGAATTTTTATTAAAACTTATACCATTTATTTGCGTTTTTATCCTAAGATTTATTGCTTAGTACAATGCCCTTTTGCTCATAAATTGGACGCATGATCTGCCTTAAAGCAGGCAACTGTCTGCTAAAAATTATAGAACCTAAAATACAAGCTATCCCATCAATAATTAAAGTGTTGGGTGCGCCAATACGACTGGCTAATACACCTCCTAACAAGTTACCCACGGGAATCATCCCTAAAAATGACATTGTATATAAGCTCATCAATCGCCCACGTTTGTCATCTTCAACAATTGTTTGTAAAAATGTGTTGCTAGCAGCAATCTGGAGAATTGTACCTAAGCCAACAAATAACATTGTAAATAAAGAAAGTGGTAAATATCGAGATAAAGAAAAGGCAATTAGACCAACTCCTAAAATTGCTGGAGCTAAAGCAATCAATTTACCAATTCCTAAGATTGTTTGGCGCGTAGCTAGATAAATTCCACCAGTTAAAGCTCCAACTCCAGATGCAGCCATCAAAAACCCCAAACTCTCTGCACCACCTTTGAGTACTTGTTCTGCAATAACTGGTACGAGAATAGTGTTTTGCAGTCCCATGAGACTGACTAAAGTTGATAGCAACAAAATCGAACGAATGGGTGGAAAGCTAAAGGCATATACAAATCCCTCTTTGACTTTTTGTAATGGATTACCGTCTGTCACCACATTTTTCCAAGGCTTAACTTTCATTGCCAATAAAGCGGCGAGTACAGCAATGTAGCTTAAACCGTCTATTAAAAAACAATAGCCAGTTCCAACTCTAGCAATTAGTAAACCTCCGATCGCAGGGCCAATCAATCTAGCACCGTTGATCATGGTAGAGTTGATAGCGATCGCATTGGCTAAATCTTCTCTGCGTTCAACCAGTTCTGGGACAAATGCTTGGCGGGCTGGCGCATCTAAGGCGTTAATAAATCCTTGGAATAAGCTCAAGGCGATGATGTGCCATACCTCAATCACACCAGTCAGCGCCAGTACTGCTAATGTTAATGATTGAATCATCGCCAAGACTTGTGTACCAATTAAGGTACGATATCGAGAAAATCGATCTACAAATACTCCACCAAAGGGAGCTAGAAAAAAGCTCGGAATTTGACTCGAAAATCCCACAACTCCTAGCATTAATGCGGAGTTTGTCAAGTTATAAACTAGCCAAATCGTCGCAAGTTGCGTCATCCATGTCCCAATTAGGGAAATACCTTGTCCGGCAAAAAACAACTGGTAGTTTTTTGACCTTAAAGCAGGTAGTAATGGTTTTTTCATGTCAGGTTTGTTTTATACCAATCTGCTCTCACAAATATCATTTCACCTCATCTTTGTACGCCTCTCTATAGATGTATGAGAATGTCATAACAAGAAAGAGGTTTGCAGACAACTTGGTATTACTTGACTTCCACAGCTACTTCCGCAGACATCCCCGGAGTAATCCGCGATTCGTATCCTTGAATGCTCTTTTGGTCAAAAACTACTTTGACTGGGATGCGTTGGACAACTTTGGTAAAGTTACCTGTAGCGTTATCCGGTGGCAATAAGGCAAACTGAGCGCCGGAAGCTGGCGAAAGACTTTCAACACGACCAACAAAGGTATGATGAGGGAAAGCATCGAGCTTGATTTCTGCCGTCTCTCCTGGGCGCATCTTTTCTAATTGGGTTTCTTTGAAGTTCGCAATTACCCAATACTCGTTATCCACGATCGCCATTAATGGTGTTCCTACTGCAACTCGGTTGCCAACTTCGACGTTTTTTCTACCGACTCGTCCGGCACTGGGGGCGGTAACATTGGCGTAGGATAGCTGCAATTGTGCGTCTTTGAGCGATGCTTCTGATTGCGCGATCGCAGCTTTTGCCGCTTCGTATTGGCTACGTTTGACTGTCGTATCTTGTCCGCCTGCGGTAGCTTGTTGCAATCCGCCCTTGGATGCTGCCAATTTCGCTTGGGCGTTGGTGACATTTTCTTGCGCCTGTGCTAGTTGAGACTGGGCTTTGGCAACACCAACTCTCGCAGAGGCTAATTTGGCTTGAGCTTGTTCTACTCCCTGAACAGCAGCGTTTCTTTGTGCGGTAGCCACATTAAAAGCGGCCTTGGCTGCATCTAGCTGCTGACGAGCGATCGCACCGTTTTTATACAATTCGTTGTAGCGATTGTAATCTGCTTGGGCATTTTCCAAATTCGCATTTGCTTGCGCTACCTGCGCTTGGGCGGCGGGAATCCCTGCTTCGGCTAATCTGACCTCAGCTTGTGCCGCTGGTATCCCAGCTTGGGCTTCTTGTACTGCTGCTTGGGCTGTGGAAATTGCTGCTACCGCACCGCTAACATCTCCCTGCGCTTGAGTTGTCTTACCAGTGGTGGTTTGTGAACTTAAAGCAATATTTGCTTGGGCAGCTTGGGCTTGTCCACGTGCATTTTCTAAGGCTGCTTGTGCTTGCTGTACCTTACTTTCATAGTCTCGTGGATCTAACTTCACTAACAATTGTCCCGGTTGCACCAGTTGGTTGTCATTCACAAGCACCTGACTTACAGTTCCGGGAATTCGGCTACTAACTTGGTGAATGTTTCCCGCAACGGTGGCGTTGTCTGTTTCCTGGTGGGTGGAGGCGTATTGCCAATAGTTATAACCAAAAGTACCTGCGACGATCGCACCCACGCCTAATCCTGCCAAAATCAAACCAGTCGGTTTTTTCCGCTTCGGTGGAACTTCTTTCTCGATCTCAGGAGTTACAACAGGTGCTTCTGCGGTTACAGCTTCTAAAGTCTCGGAATTAGGAATCAATTCTTTTTCTATAACTATGGTTTTGTTTTGGTTGCGTCCGTTAAATGTATTGGTTTTCATGAGTCTTAACTCTCTTGTTCGATGATTTGATTGATAGTCGTTTATTTAGAATGCGTAGTATTTTCTGAAAAAAAATTTTATTTCCTTAGTATGCGTAATATTATCTCAAAACAAATCTTTACAGCACCTCCCCCGGTCGGGTGATTGTGAGGTTATCTTTAGGAGAGGTTAGCGATCGCCCGATTTAAGATTTGGGAAAACAGTTCTCGGTCAGCAAAAGAAATACCGTCCATTGCTTCATCCCTTACTGCGGCGGCGATTGGGGGTAAAATAGTTTCTAGTTCTTTACCTGCATCCGTTAGCCAGATCCGCCAGATGCGGCGATCGTGAGTGTCGCGTTCTCGACGCACCAAACCGCGTTCTTCCATCCGATCTAGTACGCCTGTTAAAGTTCCTCCTACTTGTTTGAGTTTATCTCCAATACTAGAAGTAGGTAAACCATCTTCTTGCCACAAACAGCACAACACCAACCAGTGAAATGGTGTAAGTCCAAAGGGTTCTAGCTTATCTGTAAACTTGCGACTGAGCAATTGTGAGACTAATTTGATTCTGTAGCCCAAATTGTATGGTGCCAGATTTTGCTGCCACGACTCTAAAGCTGGGGAATGATTAGATGTAGAAACCATTTAGCAAAATACTTAGTGTACGTACTATTGTATATAAATCAACATTTTTTAGCAACAGGTGCTTTGCATCTATCTTAGGGAAGAAATTGGATCAACTGGTATTCTTTGACAGTACCGAGAATACGGTGAGGTCTAGATAATTTAGGGGATTGATCAGTATAGATCCAAGCATAGCTCAAAGCTGGTATTTGCGAAATAGAGGCTACTTGCTGGGCATGAATAGGAAGATAGAACTCAAATAATACTTCGGTTTTCTGGTCTATTTCCACATAGTAGGTAGGATGAGATTGGAGAGTTGAGGCGATCGCACTTTGTTGTAAAAAAGTTTTCAAAACAGAGTTATAGTCACTTAACAGACCTATGCTACCAATCGTCGCCAAAGCTAACCAACAAGGAATTAACCAACCTGCAATCCAATAACGCGCTGTGAGAAACTTCTTGCCAAAGTGGTAACGACTAATCCACACCACAGGTAAAATTAACCAACCCAAGCCCATAGCCAAGCCAATAGTTGCATACTTGCGAAAATCAAAACTACCCCAACTAAAAATGCCAATACTCGCTATAACAAGCAAAAAACCTAACCCACCAAAGCCATAACTGAGATTCCGAGGAAGATTCTTTTTTGCAAAAAAGTTTAATATATTTATTTTATCTTTTTTAAGAGGTAATGGGGGGGTAATTCCTGTCTGGTAAATACTACCTAACCAGTTTAAACCCACAGATGCAAACAAAGCTATAAACGGATAAAGGCAAAGACTATAATGAGGGAGACGAGTGCTAAAAAAACTAAGCTCACAAAATAAGATAAGTGGAAAGCCAACTAATATTAACTGATAACGAGGAATTGGACGACGTATAGTCAAAAATAAACCTAAAACTCCGAAAAAAGCACAAGGGAATGCTTTTAAAAGAATATTCCAAAAATAAAACAGCCGATCATTTCTATAATTATTTTCAGAACCTAGCTGCATAACAAACTTGAGTAACTCTTCAAAACTCTGATTTCCGTAGTGCAGCCAGCTTAAATATAGCCAAACACAGGTAGGGATTAAACCGACAAAAAAGCCTAAATACAAAAATGGGTTAGTAAGATGATGATGACGGCGATGTTCCCAAATTAAATAAGGGAATAAAGCGATGATTGGCAAAAAAATCATAAAGCTTCTGACTAAGAAGCCTAAACCTAAACTTAAACCAGCTATAAAACTCCAAAAATAACGATATTTAGGATATGATTCTGTTTTTATTAAAGACAAAATAGCTAAAAGTACCAATAGAACCATCGGTATATCAGGTGTACTTAAGCGAGAGTATTGCAGCCAGAGAAATTCCACACTTAAAATAGCAGCAGCTAGCCAACCTAATTTTTTGCCTAGCATAATTTTGCCAATTTCATACACAAGCCATAAGCTAAAAATACTAGCAATCATACTAGGAAGACGCGCACTAGTATCACTCATACCAAACAGCTTGTAGAAACTGGCAATTAACCAATAAGGTCCAGGGGTTTTATGGTGTGCCGTTGTCCAAGGAGTTATCCAATTACCAGAATCAAACATCAGACGCGCACGCGAAGCGTAAAGCGCCTCATCATGTGCCATCAGGCTATTGTGCCCAGAAGTAAATAATAATAAGGGAAGTATCCAAAGTAACAAGCTCAAATATGGTAATAATCCCACTAGGCGCGTTTGTCGCCAAATATGCCGCAAGATATGTAATTTATAAAACATTGAATTGATAAAATTGAATGCTGCTATTTAGACTCGTTTACGTGCCTTGCTGTTATTAAAATATGTTACATAGTGGTTTTTGAACAATACCTGAAATTGCCGCATTTTTTGAAAAAAGTACTCCAAAACAGAGATTTATGCAATTAAGACCGAATCAACGCCAGAAATTAGACGACAAAGACGATAAGCTGTTCTATGCCTATCCCCGCTTTGTTACCCATGTCGATGAAGGATTTATTCAACAGCTAACGGATTTATATCGCGATCGCCTCAAACCCGACACCCGCATTCTTGATATGATGAGCAGTTGGGTGTCTCATCTACCAGAAGAGATGCAGTTTGCCCATGTAGAAGGACACGGACTCAACGCTGAGGAATTAGCACGAAATACCCGCTTAAATCATTATTTTGTGCAAAATCTTAACGAAAATCCGCAGCTACCTTTAGCAGATGCAGATTTTGATGCTATTCTCAATTGCGTATCTGTGCAGTATGTACAATATCCAGAAGCAGTATTTTCTGAAATTTACCGCATCTTGAAACCCGGTGGTGTTGCAATTATCAGCTTTTCTAACCGGATGTTTTTTGAAAAGGCGATTCAAGCTTGGCGTGATGCTTCAGAACCACAGCGAGTAGAATTAGTTAAAGCCTACTTTGCCTCAGTTCCAGGATTTACAACCGCAGAAGTTATAGTTCATAAATCAACATTACCGAATTTATTTCAGTGGTTGGGTGCAGCTGGAGGAGATCCGTTTTATGCCGTTATAGCTTACCGCAGTTAAATTCACTGGTACAGAACGGCGTAAATCCAGGTACTATCTCAGACAAGGGGCAAAATCCCCTTGTCTTAAAAATCCTTGTTATTTGTATATTCATAACCTGTATAAATGAATTATTGGCTAATGAAATCAGAGCCAGAAGCCTATAGCATTGTTGACCTTCAACAGCAAAGCCAGACTATCTGGGACGGTGTTCGCAACTATCAAGCTCGTAACTTTTTGCGCCAAATGGAGGAAGGAGACTTAGCTTTTTTTTATCATTCAAACACTAATTTTCCTGGTATTGCAGGTTTAATGCGTGTGGTCAAAAAAGATATTGCTGACCCAAGTCAGTTTGAGCCAGAAAGTAAATACTACGACCCAAAATCGACTTCCGAATCCCCTCGATGGCAAACAGTTGTAGTAGAATTCGTTGAGACTTTTTCAAATCCAATCTTGCTATCAATACTCAAAGAAAAGTTTAGCGATGAAGACTTAATGTTAGTGAGACAAGGAAATCGATTATCAGTTATGCCCGTTCCTGAAGCAGTGGCTTTGAAGATTCTGGCGATGAAAAGTCATAGTTTAAATAATTCGTAATTCGTAATTCGTAAAATATTTTTAAAGGAAGGTTGATTAACTGGCCATAATGCAATACATTTCAGATAAGACCAAAAGACTTGTAGAGACGGCGATTTATCGCGTCTCAAAACTCACAATTTTGTACAAGTAGCGTTTAACCCAAGCGTATTGGGGCATAATGTGATTCTTGCCTATTTATTTAGTTTATACCCATTGCACAGGATCTAATTGATAGTAACGTTGCAGTTGCTCATAAAGTGCCGGATGCTTAGACAATAATTGGTGCGGTTTCTCAAAGAATGTCTCAGTCGCTACGGCGAAAAATTCTGCGGGATTTGTTGCGCCATAGCTATCCATTACCGTCTTTGCACCTTGTAGAACATCATTACAAAGTTGCTGATATTCTTCTGTCATCACCTTCGCCCATATAGTATAGTCTGAGTTGCTTTGCAGTATCGGAACTCCTTCAGCTTTACCATCTTCTTGATCCAATTGATGGGCAAATTCATGAAGCACAACGTTACTTCCATCACTCCAGTTATCAATGTCGTGTTTCACCTGTTCCCAAGACAGTACTAATTGGTCATTTGTCCACGATTCTCCTAGTCTGGCTACACGCCTTTCTTCAACAACATATTTTCCGATGGCAGTCGTTTCTTCAACAAAATAAGCTTTGGGATAAATCAGAATTGAACGAAGTCTAGGGAAGTATTGCCCACGTTCATTTAATAAAAGTAAACAGGCAACAGCCGCAAGAGTCAGTTTCATTTCTTCCGTCACCTGTAATCCTCTACAGCCAATAAATTGCTTTTCTGCTAAAAATACTTGAATATGTCCCTGAAGTCGTCTGATTTCATCGGGAGAGAGACACAGATAAATAGGAAGATTATTTTCAATAATTGAATTCCATAGTGGGGGGAAAGGACGGTGTTTAAGACGGTCTCTTCGCCTTTTGACTAGGATGGGATTGGCTACAATCCCAGCTATAATTAGTCCAATGATGATAAAAACAACTATTGTTTGAATCATTGAATTTTGAGTAATTTATATATTTAATTAACTGACTTTTGTCTCTAAGCTCACCTCTTTTTTTACTGTTATAAAGCTAGCCCTTTCAAGGTGGGTAAAAATTTTATATAAATTATTCTTTAACCTCTTCTCTCTGTGTTCTCTGCGCCTCTGCGGTTAAATAAATTCTAAACCGCAGAGGCACAGAGAGCGCTGAGATTATAAAAACTATATTTACTGCTATATATCACCACTATTGGATCAGAATTATGCAAGATTGGACTTTGGTAGATAGGGTTTTTTGTAGCCCTTGCTCAACTTTGCTAATCAGTTTATCAAAAGCCTCTTGATCTGCTGTCAATTGTTCTTGAAGAACTTTCTCTAACTCAGGCTTTATTTGATCGCACATATCCTCGATTTTTTTGTCACTCAAAAAACTAGAACGAGCCCAACTAGGTACATCCACATTTGTCTTGATTACTTCTTGAACACTCTTGCGATTTAGCTCCATTCCTGCCGCCATCACCGAAGCCCCATATACTAGTGCAATCGGCCAGGTTAAATGTCCTGTTAGTATGAGAGTGATGATGCTAGCTACAGTGCCTCCACCAATTACTACATTGACAATAAAGCCCACTGTCTCAGCCAAAATAGCATCTCCAATCCGTAACTCTGGGTTAACAAAATTTGGGTCAATGCTATCCTGGAACCTCAAACTGCTTCTAGGTATCTGAAACTTTCGACAGATTGGATCGGTTTGTGCGGCTAAATCGGGTTGGATTTTATTGCTAAACCAAAAAGCGCATTGATGATTAATTATCTGCACAGCGCGTTCGCTTTTGAGCCACTGTTCTGCACGACTGATTAAAGATGTTTCCAAATCGGCTAAAGTTCGTATTTTGTTTTTTTGCCAATCTTTTAAAGCTGGTTTAACTGCGTTGACAAGCAAGCCGTCTGTCAAAGGCTTAGTTAGTGATTCGATTAACTCCGGGATATGCCTTTCAATCAAACCTTTAAGCGTATTCGAGGTAAATAGTTTGTTGACTTCTTCTTTAAAAGCAGCAGCACGCAGATCCCATCGTCCTACTCGTGCTAATCCCAGTGCAATACACCGTTCCGGTTCTGGATCGGGGCGAAGCAGTGTTTCTGGTTCGGGAAACATTTCCTGACAAAGCGAGTGCGTAAACTTCATGCGAGATGCACCGCCAGTCATCAGCAAAAGTTTTGGCACGATTCCAAGTTTTTCTAGCTTTTCTTTCGCCTCAGTTAAAGAGTCGCTAAACGATCGCACCCAACTATGATGCCCCAGTTCCGGTAAAGGCTGGTTTAAAATTTCCTCCATCATCAATTTATTGACTTGGGGAATAAAATAAATCTGTTCGTTGATCGACTCGAAGCCACGCGCAAAGGATTCAGGATCGCTGTATAGCTGCTCATTAGAAAAGTAATCTTCTTTAGCTTTGCGACAAGCAAGTTCACAACGAGCTTGGTGATGCGGATATTCCTGAAATACTTTTTCGAGTAATGCTTTTTGCTCGTGGTTGGCGAGAGTCCGGGCAAAAATAGCCTTGTCAATTAGAGATGCACCTAAAGTATTACTCCCAAAATCTATGGGTATCTCTTCTAAGCTCTTAACCAGAGTAAAATCTGTGGTTGAAGAACCAATATCGACAATTAGCACCGATCCAACAAGTTTGTCATACTCCAGTTTCCCGGCTTCCTTAGCTTGCATGAAAGCAGCCCGCGATTCGGGTACAACATTTAGTTGGGGAATACCAGCTTCTTGAAGTAGCTTTTGGTATTCGGTGCGATCGCTAACTGACCATCCGGAAGGGCAACCTATGTAAAAATAGCTACTTTCTCCCCCTTCAAGTTGTTTGCTTTCTTTCAAAAGGCGGTAGTAGGTTGCGACAAAAGTGCTAATTGTTTCCCGATATTTGGGATCGTTATTGGGTTTTTGCTTGAAAGAAATCGTCAGTTGGGTAACGCCAGCTTGAATTAATGCTTGTTCGCCAACAAGATAACCGAGTTTAGGATGCCAACCCAGGGCTGTAATTTGGTTCTTCTTGTTATTAATCTCCAGCATCTGGGGAGGGTCGATGCTTTCCACTATCGCTTTTGCTACAGCCGTTTCACCGTGCCCCAAATCAAAACCGATTGTTTCTAAAATTTCCATACCCTTATTGTCTATTATTCTCTAGCAGAGGAATACGCTGGTTCAATTACTCGACCGCGCCGAATTAAGCGATCGCCTTTTAATAAAGCCGGAGTTAGAGTCACGTGTTCTTTGGTATCGGGGTCGATACTTGGCTCAAAGTCAAAATAATTGCGATCGCTATTTGATCGGTAAACTTGAGCGTTAATTCCCTGAGACATTAAAATCTGTGGCAGAAGTTTTGCAAGTTCATAAGCCATTTGGGGTTTATCAAGTTTTGATGCGCCCATTAGCCTTTGCAGAAAATTTAATAGCTCTGGTAGTTCTTCTATAGCTAAATCGCCTTCATGTTTATTCCCATCTTCTACTCTAGCTACTGCTAGGTCGATAGTGTTGAGAGCATCGCTAAGATGATCTAAAAATACTTTGCTATCAACCCGGAGCAGAGGTTTAGGTAATTCCAATAGTTCTGAAGATATAGAATTTTGCTGGTTATTTAATTCGAGTTGAAGCACAACTTCTACCCCTAGAAGTAGAGAGGTTAGTAAGATAGCCATCCATGCACCAGGGGTAGTTTTAGTTAAAGAGAATAACGAACCTAAGATGCCTATATAAATTAGTCCCTTTAGCAGTGTCAGGATTAATCTACTGGAAAAAAGGTTTGTACTTGGGTTAGTAAATTGCTTTTGTTCTGTTGGAGCAACTTGAGAATAGTTAGCCGCAGCGAGAGTGGCAATGGACTGCCGCAGGGTATCTAGGAAAAATGAAGCTAGACGAACTTGAGCTAAATTAAGCTTTTCAATGTAAATTCTTTCAAGATTATCAAGTCGGTTTTGTACCAGTTTAACTATCTGTTCAATACTGGTTGTATTATCAATATCTGTCTGAAGTTGGTTGCGTTCTTCGTTAAAAAGTGAACTGATTGTTTTCATTGCGTTAACTAATACTTTAACGTTATTAATTAGGAGTGAAATTAACAAACAAGTGTTTATTTCACTCTGTAATCACATAATGACGGAATAATTCATAATTCATAATTATGAATTACGTTGATTGCAAATTACTACCCATCAGAAGGAGGAGCAGAATGTTTATCTGCGTCATTGCAGACTACGGTACAGGAGATCCGGCATTTATAGAAGTCACACAACGTCTGCTGATGGCTTTTCCTCATGCCCAAATTCATTTACTTTCGGTTCCAGCATTCAGTACTTTGGCAACGGGATTCTGGATTGCCCAACTAGGACTTAACTCAGGCCCTAGCGATCGCCTAATTTATCACAACTGTGCCCCTCGTCAGGATGATCCCGAAGCCCGTCGAGACAATGAAGGTGAAGGACTAACTTATGCCCTTTTATCTAATGGTGTAAAAGTAGTAGGTGTAAATGCGGGGTACACCCTCTCCTTTATCAAAGGCTATACAAAGGAGTTGCGAGTGGTCAACGTTTCTCGTGGTGGATCGCAGTTTCGCTCACGGGATGTATTTCCTCCAGCTGCGGCTGCTATTATGAATGAAGATTTTAGCCTTCTGGGAGATAGCCTTAAGAGTGAGCAAATCCCAGATGTTCCACCAGATCGAATTGCCTGGATTGATGGCTACGGCAATATCAAAACAACTATTGGGGCCCATACACTTAACTTGGAGCCTCAAACCAAGATTGTGATCCGAATTGGAGATGTAGTCAGTGATGCAGTGTATTCTGATGGTAGCTTCAAGGTATCTGAAGGAACTTTAGCCTTTGCTCCTGGTAGTTCCGGTTGGTCAAGAGGCGATTCAGGAGAACCATTGCGCTTTTTAGAATTGTTTCTGCGGGGAGGGAGTGCTTGGGAGCGCTTTGGCCGTCCCCGTGTGAATCAGCAAGTAACTCAAATTGCCTAAATCAAATTCACTGCTCCACACCCTACAGATAAGCACTATCTATGTTTATCTGTAGGTATGGGTATTAGTGGTAGTAACAATGACGATTGGGGTTTGGATATTAGGCGACCAACTTTGGGTAAAACAAGCAGCTTTACAAAGTTGTTTTCATCAGGAGAATGTGCCTGTAATTTTGATTGAGTCACTGCGTCATGTTCAAGTAAGACCTTACCATCAGCAAAAGTTAGTCTTACTTTGGTCGGCAATGAGGCATTTTGCCCAAGAGTTGCGACAACTAAAATATTCAGTAACATACAAAATAGCTGAAGATTTTAACACACCACTCCAAGAATGGATTAGGGAAAATGAAATTACTCAGTTACGGGTGATGACACCGAATGATTTACCATTCACCCAGATGATTCAAAATTTAGAACTGTTTTGCCCAATTACTTTGATTCCTAACAATCATTTTTTGTGGAGTACAGAAGAATTCAATAATTGGGCATCAGGCCGTAAGCGTCTCTTAATGGAAGATTTTTATCGGGAAGGAAGGCGGCGTTTCCAAATTTTAATGGAGAAAGATAAACCAGTCGGCGGACAGTGGAATTTAGATAAAGAAAACCGTCAACCGCCCAAAGGTAAATTAAATACACCACCTGCACAATGGTTTGAAGCAGACGAAATTACCCTTGATGTCATTGCCAAGGTTAATTCTCTTACTTGCCCAACTTATGGGGAAATAAAACCTTTTCGCTGGGGGATAAATCGCCAACAGGCACTTCAAGTATTAGACTGGTTTATTCAAAATCGTCTACCACATTTTGGTCCTTACCAAGATGCAATGGTAACGGGAGAAGAAACAATGTGGCACGCTCTACTCTCCCCTTATTTGAATATCGGTTTACTCCAACCAATGGAGGTAATTCAAGCCGTACAACAAGCATACTTCCAACACCAATTACCTTTAAATAGTGTAGAAGGTTTCATTCGTCAGGTGTTGGGTTGGCGAGAATATATGCACGGCATCTATCACTATGTAGATGCTGATTACTCAGATAAAAATTGGTTTAGCCACACACAACCGCTACCGGAATTTTTCTGGACAAGTAGAACCGAAATGAATTGTCTACACCAGATTCTCACACAAGTGGAACGCACTGGCTATGCTCATCATATTCAACGGCTAATGGTGTTGAGTAATTTTGCTTTGATTGCCGGACTTTCACCACAATCTGTAGAAAACTGGTTTCATGCAGTGTTTATTGATGCTTATGACTGGGTAATGCAGACAAATGTTATTGGTATGGGTTTATTTGCTGATGGAGGTGTGTTGGCATCTAAACCCTATGCTGCTTCTGCTAACTATATAAATAAGATGAGTGACTATTGCAAAAGTTGTGTTTATAACCATAAGGAACGTGTAGGCGAAAAGGCTTGTCCGTTCAACTTCTTCTATTGGGATTTTCTTGACCGACACCGTCAACGACTACAATCTCAAGGAAGGATGAGTTTTATTTTAAATAATTTGGATAAAATGTCTGCTGAAGAATTACAGTCTATCCGTCAACAAGCTCAAGATTGGCACGCCCAATTATAGGTATCGTAAAGGTATATCAGAACCAGTCACTTAACAGTACAGTAGAGGTACTTAAAATGACAAATACAACGGAGAACATATTTGATTCAGGGATGATTAATGAAGATTGGTTTAACTTAGGAAAATCTGATGCCTGGGCTGGAAAAGCCAAAGTGCCACCAGAACAAGATTCTCAAGCTGCTAGTATGTACGAACTGGGTTACTGCGAGGGAAAAATTAAACATTCACCAACTGAAATTAGTCAGTACCCTAGAGTCCATGTTCTGCACTTAAACTAGTAGTATAAACAGTGTCAGCACTGTTGTTCAGTATCTTACAGCAATACTCCGTTTCATATCATGTCCGAGTCAATAATGCTTGTAAAGACGTTGCAATGCAACGTCTTTACACAGCAGAAAATTCCACTAACCTTAACTAAACGGTAAGGAATAAGAGTTTCTGAGAGTTATTGCCTAAGTGATGGCTTAGTTAAGGCAATTTAGCGATTTCATTCAACGACTGTTACTGAAGCCCCTTCATTTGATGGAGGTACGCCGGGTAATTCAAGACAGTATCCAGCACCATATACTGTCTTTATATAGCGGGGGTGGCGGGGATCTGGTTCTAGCTTGGTTCTCAAGTGGCGAATATGGACTCGAATCGTTTCAATGTCGTCATCGGGATCGTAGCCCCAAACTTCTCTGAGGATTTCGCTAGGAGAAACTGTTTGACCGTGGCGTTGCAATAAGCAGTGAAGTAGCTCAAATTCCAAGTGAGTCAATTTCACCGTGTCATTGAACCATATTGCCTCAAATCTTTCGGGAACGAGGGTCAATGATCCATAGTTCAGAATCTCACTATGCTTTGCGGCTTGGGGAATGCGGTCAGTACGTCGCAAAAGTGCCCGCACCCGTGCCAGCAGTTCTTCAACTTCAAAAGGCTTGGTGAGGTAGTCATCTGCGCCAGCATTAAAGCCTTCCACCTTGTCCTGAGTTTGGCTCAAAGCCGTCAACATTAACACGGGAATCTCAGAGGTGCGATCGTCGCGGCGCAGGCGTTGACAAACTGTAAACCCATCTACTCTGGGCAACATTAAATCGAGCATGATCAAGTCTGGTTGAAGCTGGAGAGCCAGCGCTTGACCTTTGATGCCGTCTTCAGCTTGACTAACATCGTAGCCAGCCATTTCCAAGTTGACGGCAACTAGTTCTGAAATCGCTGGGTCATCGTCTATGACAAGAATCCTCGGCATTCTTAAAAATTATTACTACTTATTAAGGATAATTAACAACCTTTGATAGATACAAAGATTTTTGAAACGATTCTAAAAAAGTTTTTAAATCTTACATAAATATTAAGATTAAATGACTGTGAAATCAAGACTCAATTACACGAAATCTTATAGTCTATGATGTGTTATGCTCCCCCCTACAATCCGTCTTGGTTTTTACAAAACGGTGTGATGATGACTGTATACAGCGCTTTGTGGGGAAAACGTCACTGGCAAAGTACTACTAAAGACCCAGAACCGTCTTATCACGAGAAAATTTTTATTGGTGGCCAAGGTGTGCCAATTTTTGGCTTGGTTGCCATCCCGGAAAATGCTCATAGCACAATTATCGGCACTTATGGCATTACTGGAGAGTTAAAAACGGAATGGTTTTTGAGAGTACTAGGGCGTAAAGCCTATGCTCAAGGATACGCTGTAGTGTTATTTGATTGGCGGGCCCACGGGAAAACTGCCGAATTATCGCCGACTCTGACTTCTGATGGTTTGTATGAGGGGGAAGATTTTGTTCGCATCGCCGCCGCAGCTAAGGCAATGGGATGTCCTGGGAAATTTTGGTTTACAGGGTTTTCTTTAGGAGGGCAATTGGCACTATGGGCAGTGAAGGTAGCTGGTGAGGTGATTAGGGAATATGAAGATTTAGGACTAGAAGACAGCGATATTGGCGGTGGTATGGTGATTTGTCCGAGTTTGGATTCGGAGCGATCGCTATCTTATCTAGTTACAAAGCCCTTCGGCAGATATTTGGAAGCGGGGATTGCCCAGAATTTAAAAAAACTAGCATGGCGAATTCATGATGCTCATCCCGGAAGCATTGACCCAGCAGCGATTGAACGGGCGAATAGTATTTGGGGTTTTGATAACGAACTGGTAATTAACAGATTAGGTTTTTCTTCTGTAGAAGCATATTACCAAGCTAGTAGTGCTTTACAAATATTGCCGCAAATCTCAAAACCGACTTTGATTTTATATGCTGCTGATGACCCACTTTTTGACCCAGCCATCATACCGGAATTACAAGAAGCTTGCGATCGCAATTCCGCAATAGATTTATTACTAACTCAGTACGGTGGTCATGTTGGCTATTTGAGTAGCAAAGAGTGCCAGCGTCAAGTACAAGACTCCGATCCTTGGTGGGCATGGAATCGGATTTTACAATGGTTAGAGCAACAGCGCAAAGGATAAGTAGCTTGGCGTAAAAATTATCAGTGGGATAAAACAGGGGCAAGGAAAAAAGAGTTTTAGCTTTCTTTATCTTTCTTCACACATTTTGCTTTTATTAGACCAGCTTACTTAATACTAAGATTTTGTTATTGAAATGAAGTCGATGAGAATATAAAAAATATTCATTAGAGTTAATAAATACTGACTTAATATAATTTAATAAATATTTCCAAAAAAGCATTTATCAAGAAAACATGACATTAGTTTTAATCTAGATTATAGCTCTAACTTTTGCTTGCTGATAGAAAAGTTGACTTGCTCCATAAAACCCCACTCCACAACGAGAGTTTCTAAGCCTTAATGTGTAAGAATAACCAAAAAAACAGCACCAAACTTCTGTAGGATTTGCCCAAATTTCCGGTAATTATATCGGGATAGTAGTCTTATAAATTCTGGACAAAAAACTCCCATTGACTCTTTCAAAGGATAGGATTAATGTTGTGAGTAGTCCTTACAAGGACACTCTTTATGCATCAAAAAATCAAGAGGTATTTCCTATGATGATGATGATGACTGAAACCATGACTGCCGAAATGCAAGCTTGTATGGAAGTTTGTATGGACTGTCATAAAATGTGCATGGAAACCATGACTTACTGCATGGCCAAAGGTGGTATGCAGATGGACAAGGGCATGATGAGCATGATGAGCATGATGCGCGATTGCTCTGAAATGTGCATGATGTGCATGAATATGATGATGAGTGGTTCTGAGTTCATGGAACGCACTTGTATGCTCTGCGCGGAAATGTGCGATCGCACTGCAATGGCGTGTGAGATGATGAGCGATGACATGAAAATGATGGAATGTGCTGCTGCTTGCCGCAAATGTGCAGAGTCTTGCAGAAGTATGCAAATGATGACTGCCTAATTCCCCTAACTAGCAGAAGTTTCTCTGCAACCTAATATTCAAGCGCTCAGACTCTTTGGGATCTGGGCGCTTGAAGTAAGATGATTTTGAAAATTTCCCATGTCCCATATATTTCTGCGTTTATTCCATCAAAATCAAGCGCAGAGGGTCTAAACGCACATACCAAGGAAAAGGTTGATCTTTCATAGTCGCCCATTTTTCTTTGAAGACTTCAGCTTGCAGATGGTAATCTTGAGAATTCTTACCAGCAGAATGTAGTTTGAGAAATAATGTCATTCGGTGGGGCGTTTCACTTGTTCGTACTATCCAGCAGGGAAAGGTATTTTCCTGTGATGAGTCGTTGGTAAAAATGAACTGATGGGCACGAATGCCAACGTGGGATAATTCGCTCGTGACTGGTTCAATGACTTGAAGAGTACAACCCCAATCAATCGCTTCCACCTTTTGTGATGACTGGAGAACAGCACGGGAGAAGTTTTTACATCCGGTAAGTTGAGCGACACTAACGGTAGCAGGATGCTGGAAAATATCGTATTTGCTGCCATGATGAACGGCTCTACCATGTTCCAATACCAATAGATTCGGACAAATTCTATAAGCTTCTTCCATATTATGGGTGACAAATAGAGTCACACCTTGGTAGTCAGCTAGAGTTTCAGTCATTTGCTGCTCTAATTGACTACGCAAATGGGTGTCAAGTGCCGAGAACGGCTCATCTAAAAGCAATGCTTCCGGTTGACTTGCCAATGCTCTTGCTAAGGCTACCCGTTGTTGTTGACCTCCAGAAAGTTGGTGCGGATAGCGATCGCCTAATCCCTGCAACTGCATCGCTAATAATTGTTCTTCTACCTGTACTCTAATACTTCCAGCCGATAGTTTTTTGGGCAAGCCGAAAGCAATATTTTGCGCCACACTCAAGTGCGGAAAAAGAGCGTAATTCTGCACCAAAAAACCGATGCGGCGATCGCGGCTGGGTAAATTAATTCCTTGTTCGGAGTCAAACAGTACTCTGTCATTTAAAACTATGCGTCCACTAGAGGGCGTTTCTATCCCCGCAAGGCAGCGCAAAATCATGCTCTTACCGGCTCCAGAGCTTCCTAACAATCCCAAGGGTTGCTCATCAGAAGTAAAAGCAACTTTTAAATCAAAGCTAGGAAGTATTTTTTCAATGTTGACAAACAATCTAGCAGATTCAAAGCTAGAGTCCAACGTATAAAGATTTTCTCCCCCTGCTTCCCCTGCTCCCCCTGCTC
>NZ_JAAGOG010000320.1:0-6449 GCF_010747425.1 Nostoc sp. UIC 10630 | reverse complement strand
CCCCTGCTCCCTTCCCCCTGCCCCTGCCCATTTCCTACTCCTCTTCACCTCCTACTTGATCCCCGCGTTCCAGTTCCCAAAGAATTTGATTTCCTTCACGGCGTACCCGTGACACTATCCAGTTTCGCCAGCGCCATTGATCTCCCCGACTGGTAACAGCGCTGGCGTGGACATCCATCAAGTCTGCTAACTCAGAACTGGTGATTAAATAGCCTTTTTCTGAAATTTCGTCAGCGATACGCAGAGTTTCGACCAAGCTGCGGAGTTGCGAAACCCTCATTTCTGCCGGTTTTTCATCGATAGTGGCCGCAGTAGGCCCAGTTGATGGTTCCATAACGGTTATTTCTAGTGCAGAAGTACTGATTTCTTGGTGACTTTGGTTAATTATTCGAGACTTTTTTTCATAATCAGCTACTTTTGCTACATTTAGTTCATTTGTGGAAGGTAAAGATTTATAAAAATTTGTAGAAGTGAATTGTTGTAGCGAAGGGATTTTGCCACTAGCATAAGTGCGAGCGATCGCATCACAACGTTCGTTACCTATGTTACCAGAATGTCCCCTGACGTGTTGCCATTTTACCTGTTGGGTATTGAGTTCATCAAGAGTTTCCAAAAGCTCTTGGTTTTGGACGGGTTTACCATCTGACTTTTTCCAGCCTTTCTTTTTCCAGCCTTTCACCCACTTGGTTACGCAGTTAATTAGGTATTCGCTATCGGTATGAAGGGTGATTGGTTGGGCTTGTTGAGATGTTTGCAGAAATTGGAGGGCTGCGATCGCAGCTTGCATTTCCATTTTATTATTGGTGGTATGAGGCGATGCATCGCCCATTTCGTGGATTGAGCCATCGCTAAAGTAGACGACAACTCCCCAACCACCAGGGCCAGGGTTCCCGGTGCAAGCACCATCGGTGTATATACTTTGAATTGTGGGTTGAGTGGACATGGTTTAGGATATCGAACCGCAAAGGACGCAAAGCCAAGAGTGATTAGCGGCGAATTTTTGTAAAGAATATCCAGGTTATTATACTGGTTAGCATTCCAGTAACAATGCTTTATAAAAAGGCTGTTGTGACGAAAAATGATTTTTTGCTATTGGGTGGGTATTGAGCAGATGGTTTTACTCTGTGTAAATTACTAGAATTTGTCTTCCCATCATGGTTAATGCCACTCCAATCATCGCAATAAGTGTCAATTTTCCACCAGGAACGAGTGGTTGATTTGTGCTATCTGAGTTTTCTTGTTCTTGACGTTGCTTCCAACTCATTAACGCCGGAATTATTCCACCCAAAACTGAGATACTGAACGTTCCAGTGTAATCTAGAGCAGTAAAAAAGATGCTGGGATTGAGCGTTCCGAGAGTCATCGGCGGGAAAAGAACCAGTGAATAGAGAGGGAAACGGCTAGAAAGCTTGCTCTGTGGAAGAAAAATATCTCCGAACAAATCAAGCAATCCATATACAAATCCAATGAATGATGTGACGATCGCAAACTCTGAAAAAATAGATACTAGAACTCCTAACCATTCTCCCGCACCGCCTGCTCGGAGAATTTGCAGTGGGTCAAAAACAGTTCCACCATCAGATGAGTCATATCGCATATCAGGACTGACGCTTCCTAAAATTACGGCATTCCACGCCAAGAACATAATTAGAGGAATCACAGAACCAATTAAGATAGACTGACGAATTTTGCCGGCATCTCCTTCGAGTTGCGTCACAACTAATGGCACAACGTTTTGGAAAAATAGCGCCACAGACATCACTGAAATAGCACTACCCAGGGCACTCCAGTTCTGAAATAAGAGTTGGGCACTCTGAATGTGCCTTCCTGCGAAAAACAATAATACCAAAAAAGACACGATAACAATTCCGACAAAGGCACTGTTTAATTTCTCAATAAACTTTTCTCGCCCAAGATACATGATGCCACCAAATAACAGTGTGAAAGTCGTTGTGCCCATCCACGTCGGTAATATCTGCACACTCCAGATTTTTGCCGCCGCATATCCTAAAATCTCTCCACCTTGGGTGATGTATGCCACCAAGAGAGCATAATGCATAAATAAATATGCACCGCCAGCCATTTGCGCTCCCAGCTTACCAAGGATTTTCTCAACAACTCCCAAAAAACCTATGCTTACACGCCCTTCTGTTCGCATCGTGTTTAAGGTAACTTCTGCAACCAATAACCCTGAAACTAAAGCGTAGAGCCAAACAGCAATCAGTCCAGATGTGGATGGTACAATACCAGACGGCAGAGTAACGGCTGGTAGGGCGAGAATTCCAGCCCCAACAGTGGTTCCCGCAATCAATGCAGTACTCCCCAATACACTACCCGGTTGATGATTAAGCTTTTTTCCATCAAATTCAAGATGAGAAAACAACCGAGTGACTTGCTCTGAATCTTTGAGAACAGTCTCTATGGGAAGCATACTAAATACCCGTACATAAACCCGATTAACAATACTAGCATCTGGAAATATTCTTCGCAAAAACACTGATCTTGCTATTTTTTCAGAGAAATTTTAGCGAAAAAGAAGCGATCGCCATTTCATCGTTAACACAACTTTTTGTACAGAAGTGTAATTTGTAGTACTGAAAAAAGCAGGGGAAAAGGCTATTTCATAATCAATTTGATTCTCAAAAGGAAACGACCTCTAGCTTTCTCTTGAGCTATCAGAATTTAAAGGCAAAATTACTGTAAATGTAGTACCAACTCCAATTTGACTTGTAACACTAATTTTACCCCTGTGAGCATCAACGCACCTTTTAACGATTACTAACCCTAACCCAGTACCCTTAATTGATTGGACATTTGAACCTCGGTAAAATGATTCAAAAAGTCTAGCTTGATCTGCTTCTGGAATGCCCATACCTTGATCTTGAATATAAAAAATTGCTATCTTCTCAATTGGATCGCATATTAAATTAAACTCAATCTTGCCACCCCTTGGAGAATATTTAATCGCATTTGAGAGGAGATTTCCGAACATATAATTTAACAGTCCTTCATCCATTACAGCGTCAGTGCGATCGCTATGACAGGTAAAAACAATTTCACACACGCTACTTTCAACAAGAGAAAAATCTTTGATTAACTCTAGACAGAATTGCTCTAAGTTAAGTGGAGCAGGGTTATATACCAGTTTTTTTGCCTCCGCTCGACCCACAAACAGCACTTCTTCCATGAGTTTTTCCATAGACTGCACAGCACTTTGAATTCGCTTTAAATAAATTCCTCTTTTTACATCTGTCAAATTTGCTCCTTTCATCTCTATAAGCTCTACTGCCGTTTGAATAACAGTCAGAGGATTACGGAACTCATGAGATACGGTAGAGATAAATAAAGACTTGAGACGGTTAAGTTCTTGCTCCTTTTCTAATGCTTTCTCTAGCACTTTTGTTTGGCGGTGATCGCTAAGATCCCAGAAAACAACTACTACACCATTTATTTTATCTGGTCCTCCCTTCAGTGGCGAAGCACTATCACCAATTGGAACTCTTTTTCCGTCTCTTCTAATCAGAGATGTGAATTCTTCTAAATAAACAACCTGCTGTTCGCGCAGCACTTTTGTCACTGGGTTTTCTAATATAGTATCTGTAGTTTCATCGACAATATGAAAAATATTCGCTGCCTCATTTCCTAAAGCATCTTTTTGCTGCCAGCCAGTCAGTACCTCAGCTGCGGGATTCATAAATGTCACATTTCCCTGCTCATTTGTAGCAATTACAGCATCGCTTATTGAGTTTAAAAGGGTTGCCAACTGATCTCGATTCTGCCGTAGTTCACGCTCTAACTGGTGTTTTAAAAGACCGATTTCAATTGCTATCTTTAAATCTTTTGTAGTAAATGGTTTAACAATGTATCCAAAAGGTTGGGTAATTTTGGCTCTTTCTAAAGTATTATTATCACCATAAGCAGTTAAAAATATTACAGGAACGTCTAACTGCTCGCGAATATGGCTGGCAGTAGCAATACCGTCCATTTCACCTTTAAGAATAATATCCATTAATACTAACTCTGGTTGAGTTTCCAATGCCTTAGCAATGGCAACTCTTCCAGATGAAGCTGTTCCTGTAACAACGTAACCTAGTTGACTAAGTTGGCTAGCAATAGCCCTAGCCACAATCACTTCATCTTCAACAACTAAAATCCTAGCTTGACCCATTTGATATTTACTGATGCAAAGTTAACTGCTTAAATTTGATTTTGAATCCTGTTCCATGATTACGTTCTAGGGTGATGTTGCCTTCTAGCTGTTCTGTAACCAAGTCATATACTAATGACAGTCCCAAAGAATCAGTATTTGTCCAATCTAAATTAGCTGGTAAACCAATTCCATTATCTTGGATAGTCATCTCGATACTATTATTGATATTGCGTAGAGCAATACTGATTGTACCTACTTGTTGATTCGGAAAAGCGTGCTTGAGAGCATTGGAGATTAATTCGTTAATAACCAATCCGCAGGCAATAGCTTGATCGACATTCAAATTCACTGAATCTATATCAGTTTCTAGAGTAATTCTATCAGGCCATATTTGATAGGAAATTAGCAGGCTTGCTGCTAAATTACTTATATAATCGGCAACATCAATCTGCCCAATATTAGCAGAAGTATACAAATTTTTATGAATTAAAGATATTGACTCAATTCGGTTTTGACTTTCTCGAAGAACTTTGATGGCTTCAGGATCTTTGAGTGTTTGAGACTGAAGTTGTAATAAACTAGAGACAATTTGCAAATTATTTTTAACTCGGTGATGAACTTCCTTTAACAGAACTTCTTTTTCAGCTAAGGCATTTTTTAATTTGACTTGAGCCTTTTGTCTTTGAGCAAGTTCAGTCTGAGCTTGCTCAAAGATGCTGGATTGTTGAATTGCGATCGCTAATTGGACTGTCACTTGATCGAGCAAATCTAATTGATTTTTTTCCCACTCACGAAAACCAGAGCATTGGTGAGCAATTAGTAAACCCCAAAGGTGAGAGCCAGGGTTTTGAGAACTTACTTCTAGTAAAATGGGTACAACTAAATTTGCTTTGACTTCAAATTGTTCTAATAAGCGAATATGACAGTCAGTTAGTCCAGCTTCATAAATATTAGCGATCGCTCGTTTGTTTACTTGGTAATACTCCGCTCCTTTGCCTGTTTGAAAACACGTATCATAAATCTCTACCCCCAAAGAAACTCTCCATCCAGGTTCTACTGACTCCGCCATGATTGTGCCGATCATTTCTGAGTCAAACTGATAAACTACTACTCGATCAACCCCAAGTAAATCTCGCACTTCTTGAACTGTTGCATTCAAAATATCTTGGAGATTCAAAGATTGACGAATTCGTTGAGCAACAGTTCGCATCAATTGCTCCCGTTCAGCTTGACTTTTTAGAGCCAGTTCAGTTCGCTTGCGCTCCGTGATATCTTGACCAATAGTGATAATTTGACCATTTGCAAGTTTAACGTTTGTCCAAGATGTATCTAATAAATCACCATCCCGAAGCTGAGTTCTGAAGTCAGCCCAATTGTGTTGTGCAGACTGCATAAAATTAATCACATCCTGTCGATACTCAGCATTAGGATATAATGCTTCCAAAACATCACCAGCTTGGAAGTCTTTAAATTTCCAGCCTAAAACACTTTCCCACTCTTGGTTTACCCACTGAAGTTTAACATTGGTATCAATAAGTGCAATCATCAATGGTATACTCTCAAAAATTCTCCGCAAAAATTCATTTTGCTCTTGAAGTTTTCTTTCTATTCGTTTGTGTTCTGTAATGTCTCGGATATTAACTAACCTAGCATTATAATTGGCATAGTTTATTGTATGCGTGACAACTTCAACATCAAGAATCTGCCCGTCTTTTCGCCGATGTAGCCATTGTCCAGAAAAGTGCAAATTAGTGTGTTTTTTTCCTAAATCTTCTCTGAAGATAGGCACATTTTCTGGAGGAAAAATGTCAGTTATTCGCATTTGCAAAAATTCTTCTCGTGAGTAGCCGTAGTGGATAACAGCAGCTTCATTGACATCTAGAAATTGCAGATTATTCTGGTTATATATCCACATTGGGTTAGGATTTTTAGAGAAAAGAAGTACTTCTAGCCGTTGGCTTTCATTTTCAGGAAATAGCATTAGTGGTTGTGTAAAAAAGTTTTGAAAAATACCAGACTTAATTTGCTCAAATCTCAAAATAAAATTAACAGAACTTACGCATTTAAAACCTTAAACCCAGATGCTTGTGTACTCTCGAATGCTTTTTTAGCATCTCCTTTTGGAAGAAGATCGCAGTATATTTATTTCTTTTGATGCTAATAAGATGACTTTTAGCACATCCTCTAAATTCTAATTAAAGGTTTTTAAAAATTGCAAATAAAAATCGTTTTTTCCTAACTATTAGTAATGCAATATTAAATTATCTAAATCCATATTCATATTAAATAAGCATTTTAT
>NZ_JAAGOG010000319.1:0-6496 GCF_010747425.1 Nostoc sp. UIC 10630 | reverse complement strand
CCCTTAAAAAGGGGGACTTGAAGAAATTTCCCCCCTTTTTAAGGGGGGTTAGGGGGGATCGAAACACTGTTAGACAATTTTTATAAGACTTGTGTGTACACCGTAGCCTTTCTAAGGGGGGATTAAGGGGGGTAATTTAACTTGTGTGTACAACCGTAGCCTAAAAGGAGAGAAGTCAAAGTTGTACTTCACTGGGTCGATAACAGCTATACAGCTTTAAATATAAAATTATGCGTTTCATCAACAAACCCATGCGTTTCATCAACAAAATCGTTCTGTTCATCAACAAACTCATGCGTTTCATCAACAAAATCGTTTTGTTCATCAACAAACCCATGCGTTTCATCAACAAAATCGTTCTGTTCATCAACAAACTCATGCGTTTCATCAACAAAACCATAACTTTTGTGAGAAATACTGATATCTCTATCATATTAGACACCAATCTGTGAGGATTTTACTGAACTAAAATACAGCTTTAGTAGGGCAAACTAGCTCTAAAGCAATAAAAAGGATACATTTATGCCTGCTCAAAAACGTACATACCGCGTTTTAGAAAAAGCTGAATTAAGAGTGGCTGGACTTAAAGCAATTGATCCCAGCATGGATTTTGGGGATGCTCGCAACTTGCAAAACATGACACAACTAATTGAGCAGTACCGTAGCAAAATAGATGCTTATAATACTGCTCTAGCCGTGATTAACTCTTCTAGAACTGAGATGGAAGAATTGGACAAAGCTTTAAGTGACATAACTGAGAAAATGCTGATTGGAGTTGCTTTTAAATACGGCAAAGATAGCCGTGAATATGAAATGGCGGGTGCTGTTCGTAAAAGCGATCGCATCCGTAAAAGCAGAGCAACACGCTTAAGGGCGACTCCAAAAGAGTTAGCCAGTGAAAATGCTAAAACTCCATATCTTAATGGACTAGATAGAGCGATCGCAGAATAAATCCATTCTCGTACAAAGTATGGAAACGAGTAAATGGTTAATTTTAACTCTCCACCCCCTACTCTCCAACCTTTTTCCACGGTAGTTTAATTGTAAATCGACTACCTTTCCCTAACTGACTTTCGGCGTGGACAGTACCACCATGCAACTCGACGATTTTTTGCACCATCACCAATCCTAAACCAGTACCCGCGGAACGACGGGTAGAGGCATTTTCAACTTGAATAAAAGGTTGAAATAATCGGAAAAGGTCATCGGAAAGCATACCAATACCCGTATCTACCACGCTAAAAAAGATATATTCATTTGTGGAATTTGGCTGAACTTCAATCCAAACTTTGCCTCCGTCGTGAGTAAACTTGATAGCGTTGCTCAACAGGTTGATAAATACCTGGCGGATGCGGCGCTCATCAACTTGGATGGGTTCGAGTTCTTCAGGGATTTGTACACTCAGTTGGATATTTTTCTGTAACGCTAAATTTTTGACGAAACTGAGACTAGAGTCACATAATTCTGGAATCGAAGTAGCCGCTAGTTGCAGTTCTATCTTGCTGGATTCAATATCTGTAAGCTCAAGGATTTGGTTAATCAATTCTAGTAAGTTCTTACCGCTCGATTCGAGGGTATTTAGAAACTGGCGCTGTTCTTCGGTTACAGTACCGTAAACTTCATTTTGGAGTGCTGCTGCAATTTCAAGAATAGAGCTTAAGGGAGTCCTCAATTCATGGCTCATATTTACCAAAAAGGTTTTTTTGGCACGATTTGCAACTTCGGCAGCTTCTTTCGCCTCACGCAGATCGGATTCTGCACTTTTTCGATCGCAGACTTCTAAAGTTAGAGCAACAAATTCAGCTATTGAGCTAACGAAGTTTTGCTCGCTCAGTTCCCATGTCCGAGGAATATCAATCTGTTCATACAATACTGTTCCCACGACTTCGCCCCCAACCCAAATGGAGGTATTAATTAGGGATACAACATTCTTTGTTTCTAGCAATTCATCCCATAATTCTTGTATCCGTAGATCGGTGCGAGTATCGGTGACAGCGATGATGCGGGCAGATGTCAGGGATTTAAAGTAGATGGGATAATCTGCGCGATCGCGTTCTAAACCTGCTGAATGTTTTTGATTGCTACGTTCGTAGAGACTTATACATTGTAGTTTAGTGCGTTGACGCAGCCTGCCGTCGTCATCGCTATTGAATAACCACACACTTACTCGTTCTACTTCTAAAGCATTCGCGGCTTTCTCTGTAATAACTTTGAATGCTGTTTCCAGATTTCCTTCTGAAATTGCCCTGTGATTTGCCAGTTCTGCCAACGCCCGATTATGCTTTTCTAGCTTTTGCTCACTATTAATATTTTTTTGAATCTCTTGCTGTAAATCTTGAGTTCGCTGTTGAACTTGCAATTCTAACTCTTCATTTTTTGTAATCTGTGCAGTAAAGATTTTACGTAAATGCTGCATCATCTCATTGAAAGATTCACCCAGCATTTCTACTTCTTTAATGCCTGGTACAATCACCACCGAGTCTTCAACCTTGGTGAAATCGGCTAAATCTTTTGTCGCCGTGCTGAAGTACAAAATTGGCTGAGTTATCCAACGGGCGGTAACAATTCCTAGTAAAATAGCTAATCCCAACGCTCCCAGACAGAGAAAAATTGTAGTTTGAGTGTTGCGATCGATTTGCCCCATAAAATCTGCTTCAGGGACAGCTACTACAATTAACCAGTTGACATTTGGTTCGCCTTGCAATGGTCTAATTTCTAAAAATTGTCGTTTGCCATTCAAAGAAAAATCTAGTTGCTGTAAACTCTTAATTTCGTCAAAGTTAGTAAATTTAGTTTCTAAATATTTAACGCTAGCTTGAGTAAAAGCATTCCCGCTTTGGGAAGCTGCCAACCTAATTGGTTTACCATTTTGGAGACGGAATGGTTCTTCCTTTGTGGAACTTGCGACTAATAGCCCCGATCGCTCGATAATAAAAACTTGCCCAGATTTGCCAACTTTAATATTTTGCAGCAAATTTCCAATTTGCGATACATGAGTTAGAGCGCTGTTGACACCGAGTAACTCACCTTGGGAGTTATATATAGGTTGAGAAGCACTAATCAGCAGCGTTGGTTCGGTGATGGGTGTAAAAATCTGACTAAAGCTGAATTTTTTAGCGGTAACTGCTGCTTGATAGTTAGGACGCGATCGCGCATCATAGTTTTTGATTACTTCTGGTAGCTGGGTACGTTGACCAAAAGAGTCAATTTGGTAGGTGTAGAGGTCGTAACCAGTTGACTTATCGGCTTTTCTGAGTAAATATTGGCGATCGTTGAGCTTTTCCACCGCTAAGTGTTCTTGCTGTTCATTGCTTGCCGTTAAAGCGATCGCATCAGGAAAAATCTCTAACTGCTTGATTAAGTATGACTCCCAAGTTGCCAGATTTTCCATCTTCAGCAACCCAATATCAATGATATTTTGATTACCGCGCAATACTTGACGCGGAGTTGAGAGATAAGCCTGTAAATTTTGCTCTACTCGATTAGCGACTTCATAACGCAATTCGCTAGCTACCTCATTGACTGCCATTTGCCCATTGCGGATTGATAAATATGCAGTCAATCCCACAGCTAGCAAGATTTGCAGCACAAACAACGCTACGAGAATGCGACGTAGAGGTACACCTTTAAATAGGGGAAAAACACCATTTTGACCAATATTTTTGTTCATAAGCCCACTCTCTCTTCCTGTCCTATAGTAGTGAGTACAACACCTCGACTTCTCTGGTCTGCGGGCTTATACATAGTTTGTACTCGGTCGGATCAAGTGCCAATATACCACTTTTGGCAAAAGAACAAAACTTTAACCTGTGATTTTACCTGCAATGTGAATTTCATCGAATTAACATTTTCAGCCTAGCTGAAAGGTTGTTTGAAAAGCACCTAGCTGTAATTTTAGACATTTATTAATCTCTCCTAACCCCCTTTAAAAAGAGTGAGCATTACCCAATACAGTTCACATAAGACCAAAACACTTGTAGAGACGGCGATTTATCGCGTCTTGAAAACCCAAAATTTTTGCCAGTAGCCCTTAACCCAAGCGTATTGAAGCATTACCCAGATTTTATAGATAAACTTGAAATTTTATTCAAAGCAAGGAGAGGTTCTTTTACCGAAAGGCTGCTGTATTGATTTTGTTGCAAATATCTACCCAAGCTTGATCTCGTTTTCCTCCCATAATGGTGTTTAATGGGCTATCGGTAGGGTGTGCGGCTTGATATTTTTCAATTGCTGTTGCTTTGTAGTTGCTAGCACGCAAAGGTATCCAGAGAATTTTGACTCCCTCGGCTTTTGCTGCTTCTAACAGAGGTGGTAACTCATTTTGACTAATAAACTTTGATGCGAGAAAGTTTGGACTTACCAGCAACACTGCTACTTTTGCAGATGCCAAAGCCGCCTGGATTTCATCTTCCCAAACATCACCAGGCTTGATTTGGGTATCATCCCACAGGTTAAGATTTTTTTCTCTAATTAATGGTTCTAGATGAGTTTTGAGGTCATTGAACCACTTTTTATCTTTGTGACTATAGCTAATAAAAACTTGATTCCTGGTTACGGGTTCAGACATGGGTATTTCTAAATTTGGTGGAGTTGGTAAAACATCGTCAATCAATCTGCGGACATCTACCATATCACCGCTATCCTGGCACTGGATTTGGTAGCGATTATTGTCCCTGAATTTGTACAACACATCTTGGTTATAAAAATGAGGATTCTGACTATCCTTACAACTTTCACAGTTGCAGGGAACAAGTGTTTTATATTTTAGGCGTTCATAAGACTTATGGATTTTGTCTAATTCATGAGTGATAACTGTTAGCAATTCTTTCTTTCGGTTTCCTGCTACGCGGACTTTAGTTTCCCGTTGGTTATAGTTTTCAATGACTTCAGCACGGGTTTGGTCTTTATTGAGAACAACACCGCTTTTCCAAACGAGTTTTTGCTGTTCAATATGAGCGTGCATTTCGACAATAAAGCGGGTAAGAATGCCTTTTGGCATGAAATCATAGGTGTAGCGCAGGATCAGATTATTGCGATCGTTCCAGGTATAATCAGCTTTTTCAATGGAAAGTAATTGTGGGGCAATATAAGTGTCACGACGACCGGGAATTTCGTAGCAAAGCTTGAACTGCATCATTAATTGAAGTAGTTCATCGCGCATATCAATATATTCGCTGCTTTTCCAAATATCTTCGAGGTCTTCCTTGGTAAAACAACCTAGCTTTTGCTTGACAGTTTGATTATCCAAAACTTTGTAGACGGCAGTTGTCCCCCATTCTGGTTTGAGGATAACGTAGTGTTTGAGTGTAGAATCGTCTTGAAAGTGGAGGCAAACACCGAGGTCGTGGAGATAACTGCTTAAGCGTTTCATGTCTTCACGGTCAGTTAAATTATTGACTCGGCAAAGAGTAAAGTATTCTTCAACGTTGATGTAATTTCGGAAATCGTTCTCTAAGGCGGTTCTGACTCTTACCCAGAGTTTTGGCAGAGGTGTACCAACATGGTCAAGTTTACTGATGTATAGCTGAATAGCATCTTTAATCTCTGCTAAACCTCGATTAGTATCTAAATTGGTTGCCAGTATTCTCTCCAGATTACTGAATTCTCCTCTTAATTGGCCCCCATCGACTTCGCACTGACGGTCTTGTTTTTCGTTTTTGATGATAAAAACTGGACTTTTGCCGCTCAAGAGTTCGACAACGTTTAGCCACCAGTAAAAATCAGTGTTTTCTTTGCGAGTGTCGGCAACTAAAGCATAGAGAGATCGCTTACTGAGGAAAAACTGATGGGTTTGGTGATAAATTTCCTGACCGCCAAAATCCCAGATGTTGACGCGAAAATCTTTGCCATTGGACTGTGTAAAGTCCCACCGGATCACCTCAATGCCTTGGGTTGATTTCTCTTCTGGCTGGAGTTTATAGGTTTCGTCTTTGATTTTCTTGGCTAAAGAGGTTTTACCGGCTCCTCCTTCGCCAATAATTAAGAATTTTGCTTCGTAGAAAGGTTCGGTTTCAGCTGGATCTTGTACCCGAAAATAGAAATCGAGAATTTCATTCACATCACCCGGATCTTGGTAGTCAGCCTTCGGCCGCAAAATCTCTGGTGGAATGGGGACTGGATTTCTACGAAGATCCAGCTTTTTCAGGTTTGACAGTTGCCTGATTTCCCTTGGCAGACTGCTCAGTTGATTACTGCTGAGGTTGAGGGTTTGCAGGTTGGTAAGTTGTCCAATTTCTTTTGGCAGACTGCTCAGTTGATTACTGCTGAGGTTGAGAATTTGCAGGTTGGTGAGTTGGGCAATTTCCGGTGACAGACTGCCCAGTTGATTCCTGCCTAGGTAGAGGGTTTGTAGGTTGGTGAGTTGTCCAATTTCTTTTGGCAGACTGCTCAGTTGATTACTGGCGAGGTCGAAGAATTCCAGGTTGGTGAGTTGTCCAATTTCTTTTGGCAGACTGCTCAGTTGATTACTGGCGAGGTCGAAGAATTCCAGGTTGGT
>NZ_JAAGOG010000423.1:0-1629 GCF_010747425.1 Nostoc sp. UIC 10630 | reverse complement strand
GGAATGGGGAATGGGAAATGGGGAATGGGAAATGGGGAATGGGGAATGGGAGAAATAACCAATGACTAATGACGAATGACAAATGACAAATGACCAATGACAAATTCAAAATCTAAAATTTTCTCATGTCCTTTAATATCTCAGCTTGGTCGATTAAAAAACCTGTTCCTACGATAGTTTTATTTTTAATTTTGACGGTTGTGGGTTGGTTCTCCTTTTTATCCTTGGGGATTGATACTAACCCAAATATTGATGTCCCAACAGTTTCGATCAAAGTCACCCAACCAGGTGCAGGCCCAGCCGAACTAGAATCCCAAGTGACGAAAAAAATTGAAGATGCCGTCGCGGGGTTGGGCAATATCGATTTTATGATTTCCACCGTCAGCGATGGGAATTCTAAAACGACAATCAATTTTGTTTTGGGTACAGATAGCGATCGCGCCACCAATGATGTCCGCAATGCGATCGCTCAAATTCGCCAAGATTTACCCCAAGAGATCAACGATCCAATTGTGGAACGTCTGGACTTTGCTGGCGGCCCGGTGATTACTTACGCAGTTAAATCAGATAAGCGTTCTGTAGAAGAATTAAGCAATATTGTCGATCAAACCATTAGCCGCGCCTTGTTGGGAGTCCGTGGTGTCGCCCAAATTCAACGTGTGGGTGGAGTTGACCGAGAAATTCGCATTAACCTGAATCCCAGCCGCTTACAATCTCTGGGTATCACCGCCACTCAGGTAAACGACCAAATCCGCGATTTAAACATTAACTTACCTGGCGGACGGGCCGAAGTCGGTGGTAGCGAACAAAGTATCCGCACATTAGGAAGTGCCGCCAGTGTGGATATTTTGAAAACCTACGAAATCCTCTTACCACAAGGGGGTTCGGTACCATTATCCAGTTTGGGAACTATAGAAGATAAATTTGGTGATGTGCGCCAAGCCGCCACCTTAAATAATCAACCTGTGGTAGCTTTCCAAGTGTTGCGTAGTACTGGCAGCGTTCTGGTGACAGTAGAACAAGGAGTGAAAGCAGCTGTCAAAGAACTGGAAAAAACACTTCCCGCAGATGTCAAACTAGATTTGATTTTTACTAGAGCCGATGTTGTTCGCCAATCATACCAAAGCACCATTGATGAATTAATTCAAGCTTCGGTGCTGGCTGTCATCGTTATTTTAGTATTTTTGCGGGACTGGCGAGCAACATTAATTACGGCTGTTGCCTTACCCTTGTCAATAATTCCCACCTTTGCAGTGCAGCAAGCCCTTGGTTACACCCTCAACAACATGACTTTGTTGGCATTAGCGCTGGCGGTGGGCAACTTGGTAGATGATGCCGTGGTGGAAATTGAAAACATGGAACGGCATATCGCTATGGGCAAATCAGCTTGGGATGCTGCTTTTGAATCTGCCGACGAAGTAGGATTAGCGGTAATCGCAAGTTCAGCAACCATTATTGCCGTGTTTATGCCCGTTGCTTTTATGGGTGGGATTCCGGGGCAATTTTTCCAACCATTTGGTGTTACCGTTGCCGTTTCCACAATCTTCTCAACTCTTGTCGCGCGGATGGTTACGCCGATGATGGGGGCGTATCTTTTGAAGGAAGAGGGGAGTGGGGAGTGGGGATTGG
>NZ_JAAGOG010000318.1:0-6590 GCF_010747425.1 Nostoc sp. UIC 10630 | reverse complement strand
TATCCGACACACGACCTTTGATTTCCCCACCCTTCAAATGTACGGAGCTTTTTCAGAAATCAAATATTAGTCCTATACCCGCTTCATTGATAATACCCGTGCCACGCTAGAAGCCCATAATACGCTTCTGTCTAATCTTGAGGAATCTCGTAAGACGATGAATCAGATGGACAGAGGACTCTCGGAACTATCTGAGAGGATGCTTAGTGCAGTTGCAACTGTCTATGGCAAAAACAGTATGGAGTATTCAAAGGCAGGTGGCTCTAGCCGAAAGCGGAGTACGAGTAAAAAATCTATTTCGCAAGTTCCTATAGTTGTAACGGTTCCCGTCACTCAACTCACCCAAACTGTAACTAACGGCAAAGGCAGCTTGAGCGATGTCTAATGACAAACTGCTACGCATCTACGTCTTGTTTTTAAGGTTTTCTACAAGGCGTAGGCGTAGCCCATCGTAGACATCGCTCCCGATCAACTATCGAAGTATAAAATTAAAGCATGTCGTTTGAAGTACAAATGTCTGCAAAAATTAAATTCTAAGTAGCTGAGTCTGAGCGTTCTATTTGCTGCCGAATGGTATCAATAGAAGCATTAATACCAGCCAGTTTGGACTCTAAATCATCTCGTATCCAAATCAAGAATTTTAATTTCCGTTCTAAGCTAGCTTTGTGCGAAATAGGTTCGCTTCCATAACAAGGATTACCCCAAAAAGGAAACATAGTTTACCTCTATATTTAGCTTTGGTAAGAGTGCAATTTATTGCACCACTTCATTCTGACTAATAACAATCAGACTAATGTGGGTAATAACCGACCTAAATTTTACGTGCTTAACGAATACAGAGATACTAATGCTATTAGAGGATGTTGGAAAAGTCTAATTTTTTACTAGCCCTGGCGATTAGAAATTGCGGCTACACAGACAAAACCCTTGATTTTTTATTAGTCCACGGAGGTGAACTTGGTTTGTGTAGTAGCGAATTCTATTCGCCTAACACTTTTCAAATATCCTCTTAAAACTCTCATAAACTCTTTGCACCCACAAGAAGTAAAATCTAAACTTTCAAAAAACTTAAAATAAGGGTTACATCGATTATATTATGTATAAAAAGGATAATTCTTGCTTAACTACTTTATGTCTATTCAAGTTTACGGAATTCCCAACTGTGGCACTTGCAAAAAAGCTCTGATGTGGCTTCAAAGCAATAGCATTGAATATGAATTCATCAATACTAAAGAAACTCCACCCAAGAGTGAGATGATCCAAAACTGGATGAAGTCTTTGGGTTCTGCTCCCATGCGGAATACCTCCGGTCAGTCTTATCGAGCTTTAGGAGATGAAAAGAAGACTTGGACTGAGCAACAGTGGATTGACGCATTTGCTAACGATGCAATGCTGCTAAAACGCCCAATTTTCGTTAAAGATGGAACAGCAGTGTTAGTAGGCTTTAGAGATGAGGCAGTAATTAAAACAAAATTAAAGCTTTAATTCAGATGGCTAATAGCTTTAACTCTTAATTTACAGCACATTATAAACCTCATCTATGTTGAAACCTAGATTTTTTAAAAGATATATTTATGTAGGTTGGGTGGAGTGAAATGCAACCCAACATTACCACCTTATTTATTATGTTGGGTTATGCGATCGCTGCACCCAATCTACAAAACTACGGTTCTCAAGGTAGACGAGGTTTAGTTATCTCATTATATAGATTTTTATAAAGTGCGTTTACTTCAAATAAACTTTCAATTCCAATAAATCCTAGCTAAGTGGTTAGCTAGAAAAATCTACTTGCTGAGATAGCTCAACTTACTTTAATGCCTCAAACTGCTGCCAACAAAGATATAATGCACGCGGCACGTGAAAACATCCTTTCCATTTTCCACCTTTGAGGTTTAACAATACTTCCCCACGTCGATTGAGATAGCCAAACCACTCACCGTACTCTGAATCGGCAAAGTGTGACCAGGCATAATCGTGCATCTTTTGATACCACTCCCAACATACCTCACGCCCTGTTAGACGATAGCCCATTGCTAATGCAACCAAAGACTCTAGGTGAACCCACCACAATTTTTGATCCCATTCCAATTGTTGTGGAGGATGACCGTCTGCATCCATAAAGTAATACAATCCGCCGTACTCGCTATCCCAAGCAAAATTCAGGATATTTAGCACCACATCAACAGCTTGGTTAATAGTTTTGGTATCGTTTTTCCGGTGGGCGATATCCATGATAAACCACATAGCTTCGATACCGTGACCAGGGTTAATCAGCCGTCCCTCAAAACAATCTATGTGGGAACCGTCAGGGGCAACATTTTCGTACATTAGTCCCCGCTCTGGGTCGAAAAAATTGGTCATCACTTCACTGACAGTCTCAGCTAGGACATTCTCTAGGGTTTCTTTTGGTAGCAGCCATTCCATTTCTAGAGTCAGGTTGGCTAAAATCATTGGTACAGCCAATGATTTCATCGGGCGTGTGCCGGGATAGGTTTTATTATATTTGCCTTTCGGGTTATCTTTACGGCGTAAAACGTTGTTATAAGCCTGCATTGCCACATCTTTTGCCCATTCTTCGCCCCCAGCGAGTGCATATTTACTAAATGCCATCGCTGCAAAGCAATCAGAAAAGATATTGTAAGGCTCAACCAGTGGTTTTCCCTCACGGGTGAGAGCAAAGTACCAGTTACCATCACTATCTCTGCCATGTTGGGCGAGAAAATTAGCACCATTGCTGGCAATTTTTAGCCAGTTTTCGCGCTTTTCTAGCTGGTTGTAAAGCATCGAAAAAGTCCACACTTGGCGGTTTTGCAGCCAGACGAATTTGTCTGTATCATAAATTTTGCCGTAGCGATCTAGGCAAGTGAAATAGCCGCCTTGTTGCCAATCAAGAGAATATTTTTCCCAAAATGGGAGTACGTCGTTGAGGAGGGCGTTTTTGTAAAGTTCAGCGATCGCTTGAAAATTATACTCCATAAATTTTCACTCCTTTTGTGCTAAAGCTAACAGCTTAATACCAATTCTGCATGAAGATGCACAGAATATTAAACGAACCGCCAAGTACGCCAAGAGCGCCAAGAATAGAGAGTTACTCATTTAGTGCAGCTTCACATTAAATTGGTATAACAGTTATCACATTTTGGCTCGAACATGGAGCGTTCGTGTCAGTCTTTTACAAGATTTAGTCAGCAACAGTTATACTTCTATCTTGTATCTTGCACTATTCTCAATAACCGTAGGGGAGACAGTGAGGTTGTTATGAGCCAGATTAAACGAGTTGCGATCGTTGGAGGAAACCACGGTAATGAGTTAACAGGAGTATATCTAGTCAAAAAGTTTCAGCAGTATCCAAATTTAATTAATAGGACAACTTTTGAAACTCTGCCATTACTTGGCAATCTTAAAGCTATTGAAGAAGGTAAACGATACATTGACAGGGATTTAAACCGTTGTTTCACCAATCAAGGTTTACAAAATCCTCAACTCTCAAGTTATGAAGATACGCGGGCGAAAGCAATCCAACAAATACTGCAACCGCAAAATCTGCCATTTGTAGATGTAATTGTTGATTTGCACAGCACAACTGCCAACATGGGGTTAAGTCTGATTTTTTGTGATCTGAATCCTTTCTTACTTCGGTTAGCTGCTTATTTAAGTTCTATCAATCCGATGGTAAAGGTTTTTGTGAATCAGCAATCTAAAGAAGGTGGTTTTCTTCGTTCTTTGTGCGAATTGGGTTTTGTTATCGAAGTTGGTGCTGTGGCTCAGAATATTTTAAATGCTGAATTATTTCAGCAAACAGAGCAGCTTATTTATGCAATTTTAGACTATTTTGAAGGGTGCAATCAAGGTAATATTCCGCAGACAAGCAGCCAGCTTACACTCTATCAATATATTGAAACTATCGATTATCCTAGAAGCGATGATTACGGCGGGTTGCAAAGTGGGGAGATTCAAGCCATGATTCATCCCCAGCTTCAGTTTAGAGACTATGAACCTTTGAATCCAGGCGATCCAATGTTTCTGACTTTTGCAGGAAAAGATATTTTCTATGAGGGAGAGTCTACTGTTTATCCTATTTTTATTAATGAAGCTGCTTACTATGAGAAAGGAATTGCGATGTATCTCAGTCAAAAGCTGCAAGAGGTAGTTTAATTTCTTTGCCCTTTTAACCAAGATTGCAAATCAGCTAGTAAATACTCAACCTGCTAGCCGATACATAATCACTTTTCCTTTCCAGTTTTCTTCCACAAATACCAGATACTCACCATTTGAACGACGAAATGCGCGGATACCATAAGGTATATCAATCCAGCCACTTTCGCTGCCAACTTCTGGGCCTGGTTTTAACTGTTGTACTTGCGCTCCCGTCTTGGCATTATAGACATATACCTCTGCGGTTTTGACTTTCACAGCAAATACCCGATCGCCCGCCACACTCATGGCTGCTGTAGATACTTCGCGTTTGCCGGTGGTGTCGTAGGGAATCACAACTCGCCACTTGGGGGTACGATTTCCTTTACTCCAATTGTCAAAACGAGCAATTTCAGATCCAGCAACTCCAGTATCGTCACCGAAGGCCGGATGATCTACTGTAAAGCCTGACAAATACATACTATCTGTTTCGGGGAAATATTCGATCCGCCGCAAGTCGTTAAATATGCTAAGAGTAGTTTGCTTTTCCATCGAACCATAGTTGTAGATGGGGTTGCCTTTAGCATCTATTCCCTGTAAAGGATAGTGGCGAATGCCATCTTCTGTTCGCAAAGCTTTCCAAACATCTCCTTTGCTGTCTACCCACCATCCGCCGATATAGGGATAATCTTTGCTGGTATCATATTCATTATTTTCAAATTTGCCATTACCGTTGCGATCGCGCCAGATCCATTCGCCTTTTTGTGGTTGATTCGGCGGCCAATTTCCGGCGAGAAATGGTTTGTCTGCGCCATTGCTACCGACAAACATTCCGGCTGGGATAGCAATTTTGCCGTCTTTATCTGGATTAAAACGATATATTTGCAGGAAGCTATTGTACATATCTGTGAGGAACAAGAACGGCTTCCCTTGGATGCGGCGCACAAAGGTTCCATCGGGTGATGTATGTAGACGGGGATCTTGAGGATATTTGAAAGGATTTAAGGTGTAAGCTTTGTAAGTCCATTGCTTACCAGCAGGCTTACTGTAATCCATGAGATAGTGTTCTTGTTTGGTGAATAAATCTACACCATCAGTTTTAGGATCGGCATCTGCATTATCGACGAATATCAATCCTAGCGATCGCCATATTAGTTTTCCCGATGGCGAAAATTTCCGTAAATCTGTTCCCGATTTGTTGAAACCATTACTATTGATATAGATATTACCTGAAGCATCTGCACCAACTCCGGTAAGTCCGTAAAGCTTCAAATCTCCAACTTCGCCAGCAATTCCTGTATAAATACCACCCTTAGAACCAAAACTACCCGTCTGCACTGGCTGATCTTTGATGTCATAAATCAATATTTGCTGACGCGGGCCATTTTCTGCCACTAACAGCTTACCTTGACGATCAACTGCGATCGCAGTTGGTTCAACGATATCTGCAATCTGTTCGGGCAATTGCTTTCCACTCTGGGAATAATGTAAAATTTTGGCAGGTTTACTACCATTTTTGCTTTGAATAATCCACAGATTTTTTTGTGGATCAACAGTTATTGCTCCTGGATTGGCAAAGGTAAAACTGCGTACTTGCTTCATCGTATCAGTATCATAGACACGAATGCGGTTAGCAGCAAAATCACTCACATACAACTCGCTTCCGACTGTTGCTAATCCAGTAACTTCACTTTTAGTACTGGTAATTAACATACTTTTATCCCAGCCACGCCCTTCAGGAAACGGTGCAGGTTTTCCCGACAAATCATAGCGTCTAACGCAATGCCAACTTGTACCTTCAGGGGGGTAATCTTCGTCAGTTTTGCCCTTCGATCCCTGAGTCATGGCAAGGTAAATATATTTACTATTTGCTGTTACAGCGATGCCACCTCCACGACTCCAGCCGTGAGTATCGCCAATAGCACCAATAACCTTACCATCTTTATATATGGCTGCCTCCATTCCCGCCTCATCCCAATGGCTGTTGGTATAAACTGTGCCATCAGGAGAAACATACATTGCCTCAATATTGTTTTGTACCCGTAGATTTCCACTACCAATAGTGTTACCTATCCACGATGTTTTGTAAGTAAGTGTGGGTGTTTCAGTATTGTTTTGTACCAGCAGATTTGTACTGTCAATAGAATTACTTGTCCACGATGTTTTGTATGTAAGCGTGGATGTTTCTTTTGTTGCCCAGTCTGTTGTAATACCAAGGGTAGTAACAATGACTCCAACAGTCAAACTGAGTAAAAAGTTGAAAGTTTTACTTCTTTGTAAATATCTAAGTTTAGATAATTTTTTGATTTGCTGATTAAGCTTGTGACGGAGTTTTCCTAACTCCGCCATTAATTTATTTATCATATAGTTTTTCAGCTTTTAATTATTTATATACAATCATTTTTTGAGAAATCAGTAAAAAATATAATTATTATAAATGAGCGGTAGTTTTACAC
>NZ_JAAGOG010000317.1:0-6622 GCF_010747425.1 Nostoc sp. UIC 10630 | reverse complement strand
ATGTTTCTGGGATAAAACTAAAAAGATGTATAAAAAGGAAAGTAATCCAAAAATTACAGAGAAATTAAATATTTCTTATACAAGCTTTTTCTAAGTAAATATATTGAAGTATGTCCAAATAACTATTTTGGGCTACCAAAATTTTGAAGCAAAATTAGTAAGTATTTCAGATATTCGCAATATATTCCATGCCCTCTAACCAAGAAGACCAATCCCCAGATTTGCAACAATACTCGCTGATTCTGAAAAGGCGTTGGCTAGTCATAGCTGCGGTGACTGCCTCTGTTTTTGGACTGTCAGCTTTAATTGCTATCAGACAAAAACCAATTTATGAAGCAGAAGGCAAGTTGCTCTTCAGCAAAACTGACCGTGTTTCTTCGCTGACAAGTCCCTCGGCACAAGTTGGAGAGTTGAGCAGTGTGACTCAACTCAGCAGCCCGTTGGATACAGAAGCAGAGGTAATTCGTTCTAACCCGATAGTTGAAAAAACTATCACTAGTCTCAACTTGGTAGGTAAGCAAGGAATACCCTTAGAAATAGATGAGTTTCTCAAAAAAATCAAAATTAAGAGTGTCCGGGGTACAGATATTTTGGCGATTTCCTACAGCAGTAGCAATCCCAAAGAAGCCGCAGATGTTGTGAATTTGCTGATGAGATATTACCTGGAGAATAATATTCGCATTAACCAAACCCAAGCGACAGTGGCACAGAAGTTTTTGAGCAAGCAATTGCCTGAAGTTGAAGCAAGGGTAGTCAAATCAGAGGCAGCTTTGCGTCGGTTTAAAGAAGAAAATCGGGTAATTGCCTTAGAGCAAGAAGCGGCAAAAGGAGTCGACAGACTCGCGGATTTATCAGACCAGATTACCCAAGCTCAGGCAAATTTAACGGATGCTGAAACTCGCTCACAACTTCTGGAACGTCAATTGAGATTGAATTCGCAGCAGGCTGTGGATATGGGGAATTTAACTCAATCAAAAGCTGTGCAGGAGGTATTAACAGAATACCAGCAGGTGCAAAATCAGTTAGCAGTAGAACAGACTCGCTATACAGACAAACATCCTGCGATCGCTAATTTATTAGCAAAAGAAGCAGCCCTGAAAAAGCAGCTAGAGACTCGAATTTTTGAGAATGCGGGCAGAGAAAAATCTGTACCAGCGCAGAATTTAGGGATGGGAGAACTCAAGCAGACCCTACTGGCCCAACTGGTACAGTCGGATGTAGAACGGTCAGCATTAGCTAACCGAGTTACAGTTTTGCAGAATGCATACGCACTTTCTCAAAGACGATTGAGTGTCTTACCCCAACTGCAAGAAAAACAGCAGCAGCTAGAGCGACAGTTGCAAGTAGCGAGGTCTACCTATGAAGAACTGCTAAAGCGATCGCAAGAAGTCGAAGTAGTAGTAAATCAGAATGTCGGTAACGCCAGGGTAGTATCTGCGGCTTTACTTCCTAAAAAAGCTGTTTCTCCCAAAATTGCCCTTTACCTGGCGCTGGGTGGATTTGTGGGAATTTTGCTGGGTGTAGGGTTAGCTCTGATGTTAGAGGCTATGGATCAATCCCTCAAAACTCTTGAGCAAGCCCAGCAGTTATTAGGTTATCCTTTACTCGGTACGATTCCTCACTTGGGTCAAAAAGCTAAAAATGGTGGGGAAGCTTTAGTAGAACTGCCGGTGAGAGATAATCCATATTCGGGAGCAAGTTCAGCCTGTGAGATGCTTCAGACGAACCTGGATTTTACCATCTCTGATAAACCACTAAAAGTAATTGCCGTAGTTAGTTCAACTCCAGGTGAAGGCAGATCATTTGTAGCAGCAAATCTGGCAGTAGCCAAAGCACACATGGGACGCAGAATCCTATTAATAGATGCGGATATGCGTCACTCCTGCCAACAAGAAATTTGGAAATTATCTAACCCAGCCGGACTAAGTAATGTTTTAGTTGGTCAAGCGGAGTTTCGCCACACTACTCAAGAAGTATTAGTTAACTTGGATCTATTAACGGCTGGGACAATTCCACCGAACCCCGCAGCATTGCTAGATTCACAGCGTATGGCTTTGTTAATTCAAGAGGCAGCCAAAGACTATGATTGCGTCATTATTGATACTCCTGCCTTGAGTTTGTTTGGTGATGCACTGATGCTGGGCAAGATGGCAGATGGGATATTGCTGGTTGTACGTCCTGGAGTGCTTGATTGTGCTGTTGCTAAGAGTACGAAGATGATGCTTGAGCAAGCGCGATCGCGTGTTTTGGGAATGGTGATGAATGGAGTTACTGCTGATAGTGGTTTTAGTTACTACAGCCAGAAGGGTTATTACGACAAAAATAGTAGCGATGCCTACGGCAGCAAGCCACGGAATGGTAAGGGTGAAGTGAAGTTTCCCAATATACGCATTTCCTAATCCCTTGATAGCAATTTAACTTAACTATTTTAGTATTTTTGCGGTAATGCTTGTATTAAAAGAGAATATTTTTGGTGAAAAATAGCTTACTTAAGAACGGTTTTTACAACTCAATAGCAGGATTAATCAAAATAGGGCTAGGCATACTAATTATCCCTATACTAATTCGCCTGTTGGGAATTGAAGAGTATGGACTATGGACTTTGGCTTCTGCTGTGGTGGTAATGGTTACTTTAGCTGAAGCGGGTCTTTCCACAGCCACAACTGTATTTGTTTCTCAAGACTTAGGAAAGAAAGATGTTGATGGACTATCGCAAACCTTGACTGTCACTATTGGGGCAATGCTGATATTGGCAACTTTAGCAGTAGTTGCTCTTTGGATGGGTGCTGAACCGATTATGAATTTATTTCCTAAATTGGGTCAGTTACAACAGTTAAAAGTTATACAGGCTATCAAAATTGGTGGGTTAGTAGTAGCAGCGCGATTGTTGCAACAAATTTTGATTGGTGTCGAACAAGCCCATCAGCGCTATGACTTGATGAATGTGCTTAATACAATGCAGTCCGTACTACTTAATGTCGGAATGTTGATTGTAGTTTTACTAGGAGGTCACACAGTCGAGTTAATGCAGTGGCAGGCTGGAATTGGTGTAGTGAGTTTGTTCAGTCATCTCTGGGTAGTGCGATCGATACTCCAAAATATGAACCTGCGTCTGAGTTGGAATCAACACAAAGCATTAGCAGTAGGAGGCTACAGCTTAATGATGTGGTTAAATACCTTGGGAAGTATGTTTTTTAGTCGAGGCGATCGGCTGATTGTCGGCAGCTTGCTAGGTAGTCAGGTACTTGGAGTATATGCAGGAATTACTGATATCACGGCGCAAATTAACTCATTTTCTGCATTACCTGTACAGCCTTTACTTCCCACTTTAAGCAATCTAGTTGGACAGCCAAACATTAATCAGCGTCAACTAGAACAGCAACTTAAACAAGCTACCCAAATCAATGGATTAGTTGCTTTGGGAATGGGAGCAACTCTCATAACACTTTCTCCATTAATTCTCAAACTATTATTTTCTGAGCAAACTGCAAGTCAATGCTTAATGATCTTCTGTATTGCAACAGCAATTTACGCACTTTATTCATGTCACGCAGTCGGCTACTATTCTTTGTTAGGGACAAATGCAGTTAAGACTTGTGCATTAATTCAGCTACTAAGCAGTTTTTCATCACTAGGATTAATTGCCATTGGCGCTTATAATTTTGGCTTAACAGGAGCAATTCTAGGTAATCTTGGATATCTTACAACCTCTATGGTAACTGTATTTGGAATGAAACGTTTATCTGTTTCTTATACTCTCTGGTTAAAATGGTTATATTTTCCATTGATTTGGTTTTTTATAGTTGTGTTGTTGAATTTTAAGCTTCAAAATGACTATATAACAAGGTGTATTATATTTTCGATACAAACAACTATTCTATTGATATGGTTCGCTATAATTAATGACTACAATTTTTCAGTCAACAAAAAATATATTGCTGCTAAAAAATAAGCTTGAAGGCTATAGTTTTCAAATAATTGTTAATTTAAAATGAATTTATTGCTGTATTTATTGATATACTAATTCGTAGATACAAAAATACTAATCTACGAGAGTGTGTTTTTAGAAAATCTTGCATTATCAAAAGTAATTTCTAGCTATCAATGGACAGTTTTAGCTGTAGATAATAACTCTACAAATGTTTAAATACTACACATTTTAATAAGGGATAGGTAAATTTGGATGGTATCTGTTATTAAAGAAAATATACAACTTCTAGCAAATAAAGTTTTAAAACCTTTTAACTTACGACTTGCTCGACTTGCTCAGGGAGTAGGTATGGACTTATGTCTGAAGGGTCTTGCTCAACGTGGCTATAGCCCTCAAGTAGTCCTAGATATTGGAGCGGCACAAGGTTCTTGGACGAAGTTAGCAATGCAAAGTTGGCCAGATGCTGGATATTTTATGATCGAGCCTCTTGAAGAGCGATTACCACCTTTACAGGTCTTAACCAATCAACATAGTAACATCAAGTTTATTTTGGCTGCGGCTGGTTCCGAGGCTGGTACGTTACAGATAGGTGTGACTCAAGATTTGGATAGTAGTAGTTTGATGTATTCTGGTACTGCCTCTCGTGAAGTACCAATTGTATCTATAGACAATCTGTTTGAGCAAGGAGTTATTAAACAACCACATTTTATAAAAATTGACGTTCAAGGTTATGAATTAAATGTTTTATCAGGAGCGAAAAAAGTCCTAAAATCTTCAGACTTTATTTTACTAGAACTGCAATTTTTTCGATTTTCATCAGAGATGATTTTACTGCATGAATCAATAGCATGGATGAATGAACAAAATTTTCAACCCTATGAAATTGTCAATGTTCTGCGTAGACCTTTGGATAATGCAATGGGGCAATGTGATATTTTATTTATTCGTAAAGACCACTGGCTTTTGAAAAGTCAAAACTGGTCTTGATCCTTGTTTGATAATTGTTAGAAATCCTACTTGATTTTTGCTAGCTATTCTGAAAGAGAAACCTTTGTATGACAAGTTCTATGCAATTATATTTTTCAAAAATCAAATATGATGCCTATATCTTGATCAGTTCCTTGCTTGTGGAGTATTTTACTTATGGATATTGTAATTTGTACTTATAACAATGCAGCTTTACTAGATCGTGTTCTCACAGCAATTTCATTACAGAAAGGTTCTAAAATTTATAATTCGTCAGTTTTAGTTGTAGATAATAACTGTACAGACGAAACTGCCGATATTGTTAACAAGCACATTAATTCACGATTAATTCCTAACTTACGTAGGATAGTAGAGCAAAAACAAGGATTAACTCACGCCCGTTTATGTGGAATTAAGAATACAACTAGTGAATGGCTCGCTTTTGTTGATGATGATTGCCTTTTATCAGAAGACTGGATAGATAAAGCAATACAATTTGCTGCAACTCATCTAAATTGTGGTGCTTTTGGTGGCAAGGTAGTTCTAGATTGGGAAATAACTCCTTCCCCCATCCTTGTTAAACATTCAGGTAAATTTGCTGCTTATGAGCGTGGCGAAGCTTCAAAAGAATTAAATCGTCGTAATTACCAAATTCCAGGTGCAGGTTTAGTTATTCGTAGAACTGCCCTTGAGAAAAGTGGCTGGTTAGATAAACAATTACTCAACGATAGAGAAGGAAAAAAGCTAAGTGCAGGAGGAGATTCTGAGATAGTTTTACGAATTATGAACGTAGGTTATGAACTTTGGTATACACCTGATTGTGTGCTGCACCATTTTATCCCCACAAAGCGCATATCAGAAACCTATCTTTTTAACTTAATGTATGGTTTTGGTGCCGCAGCTCCTTACATTGCTGTTATGCGTTGGAACCGTTCATATTATATTTGGTTGTTTATATCCATTCTCCGAATTTTTAAAGGTTTTTTACAAGTAGTCGCTTGCTATGTTAAAGCTTCAATTAATCCGAAAAATCAAGCAGAAACATTAATTATGTGGAACTGGACTAAAGGTCAAGTTCATAGTTTATTTACTATTATGAGCATGAATGGAGAAGAACATATAGTCTGGTTAAGCTTATTTAACAAATCTTTTATTACCTAAGTATAGCATTAGATAATGACTTTTAATTTATCAAGTGTCCAAACCAACTATCAAAAGTATATTCTGCTATTTGTTGGAATAATTATATGGATAAAAATCCCGATAGTTGGAGTTTTACCACTACTTTTATTTGTATTTCTCAATAGAAGCTCAAAATCTTATAGCCTAGACAGCTTACTCAATAATTCTATACTTCTGCTAGTTGCGGTCACTATCAGTCTTTTCTGTTGTCTTATAGATATTCAAGCTGATACCGAGCAATATTTAATAGCGTATCGAGATTGTAATGGTGATAATCCAGTAGAATGTTTTCAATCAGCCAAGTTTCCATTTGAACCAGGTTTTTATTTTCTCGCTTCTATATTATTTATTATATGTAATGGTTCAGAGCTTGGCTTTCTATTACTTTGGTCTTTTATTATTAATTTTCTGACATTTTTCGTAATTTGTAAGGGGGTTTCAAAAAAATATTATGCTTTATTAATATTTGTTGTTTTACTGAATCCGGCATTTTATCTTCAAGCATTTATAATGCGCCAATTCATATCAAGTACTTTTTTTTTG
>NZ_JAAGOG010000316.1:0-6630 GCF_010747425.1 Nostoc sp. UIC 10630 | reverse complement strand
AAAGCCTTATGGAGTTTGAGTCTTGGTGTATTTCATCCTGATTCAGGCTCGTCAATATTTAGATGCGTTTGCCCTGGCTTTGAAACCTTTCCCTTCTCCGAAAACTGGGAAACTAACCCCACCCTAGAAGCTGCTGGTAAAACCTACTACGAATATCGCGCCGCCTTAATGGTTCGCAACAACCAGGGACTCACCGACACATACAACCGCTTCCACGATCCCGACGAACGCCACCCCGATATTTTACAACTACGCTTACTCCACGCCCAAATGGATCGGGCTGTCCTCGATGCTTACGGCTGGACAGATATTTCCACAGACTGCACTTTCCTGCTTGATTACGAAGACGAAGAAGACGACGAAAACACTAGCAAACGCCAGAAGAAAAAGCCTTGGCGCTACCGTTGGCCCGAAGAAATTCACGACGAAGTATTAGCCCGTTTACTCGAACTCAACCAGCAACGCGCCGAAGCGGAAATTTTAGGCGGTAAAGCTGCTGAGAAAGAGAAGGTAAAAGGGAATACTAAAAAGGCAGGAAAAACGCGGAAAGCAACAGAAACGAATCTAACTATTCCTGGTTTCCCATCTGCTTCTGTCTAAACAGGTTCAACGTCAGTTATGCCAATGAATTCCCAAAGAATATTATGACCACATCTGCCGAAGTGCGATCGCATCTAATCCGCGCCATGCAACTAGACTTGGTGGGGCCAACCCCTGATGATGTTGAATATGCCGAGGAAATCCTCACCCAAGCTCCTTCTAAGTGGTATCTTACAGGTTTTTTAGTACCTTTTGGAGCGCCTGTTGAAGTGCGATCGGACGAAACAGCAGATGACACACTCGAACAACTTAGTAGCAGTGATACTAATGAAGATGCCAATGCTCCCGAAACCTCCTCAGCCCGTAAAGCTCACTTTCCTTCTTCCATTGGCTTGAGCTTTCTTCTACCAGAAAATACCACAGAACTGAATATAACTGTGCAGTGGGGTGACTACCAATTTCTTGAAAGCGAAACAGAATTAGATCATAGCGAGAATCCCCAGTCAGCCAAGCAAGAATTATGGCAACGCTCCCCTCATTGCATTAGTATGCCTATTTCTCTGCTGGGAAATCAACGAAAAATTCAGATTGAAGTTCCAGACAGCAACGGTTTAAAGTTATTTGTGTCAAATCGGTCTGTAGCTTCATCACCTCAACAAAAACTCCCTGTTGGTACGCGTTCGGTTTCAGTATTCTTAGTTAACTACCGCAGCAACAATCCCAACCAAAAGCACGACATCAGTTTTATTTTTCAAGCCTGCCTCACCATCCGCACAGCTGACGCTTTTGTATCCCGCCCTAACTTGCGGGGGCAAAACAGCCAAGACAGGGACGAAGCGGTGTCAAGCCTGCAATATCGCAACGATTGCGAATATGCTGTTGGACACAACGTTTCTGCTATTACTATCCTTAGCTCGAATCATATCTGTCAAGAAATTCGTACTAACTGGATGCCCACAGCAGAGGTGCCCAGAGTAGAACCAGCAGATATTCCGGGGCTAAAACTAGGCATGGAAGCACTAGCTAAGGCAAAAGACGCGGCAGCTATATCTGAGATGGTTTACCCAATGGTGTCTGAATATACTGACTGGATTACCAAACAGCAAGCCGCAGCCCCCACTGAACCGCACCAGAGAAAAATTGCTAGTGAATTATTAACCACAGCTAGCAGGATTAACCAACGCATAGCCGCCGGATTACAAGCTTTAGAAGATCCTCTGGTGCTAGAAGCTTTTCAAATTGCTAACCAAGCTCTAGCAACTGCTAGAAGACAACGCCTAACTCACGATGATCCAAACAAATCCCCTGAAGACTTTTCACCACCGAAGTGGCGACCTTTCCAGCTAGCTTTTCTGCTGTTGAACATCCTGAGCATTGCTCAACCAGAACATCCAGATCGGGAAATAGTAGATTTGCTGTTCTTTCCCACTGGTGGCGGCAAAACCGAAGCCTATTTAGGGTTGGCAGCCTTCACTCTGGTGCTGCGTCGTCTGCGCGATCCTAGTATCCACTCTGCTGGTGTCAGCGTTCTCATGCGCTACACTCTGCGCCTCCTCACCCTAGACCAATTGGAAAGAGCCGCAACCCTCGTCTGTGCCTTAGAACTAGAACGTCAGCAAAATCCTAGACTAGGTAAGCATCCCTTTGAGATTGGGTTGTGGGTTGGGCAGGGTGCCACACCCAATAAAATGGGTAAAAAAGGCGACAAAGATAATTCAGCTTGGGCTCGGACTCAAGAATTTGATCGGCATTATCCTCATAAACCAAAGCCGATTCCCCTAGAGAGGTGTCCTTGGTGTGGCACGGAATTGAAAGCACGATCGTTTCAACTTTTACCACTTGCCGATGCACCTACTGACCTCCGGGTAATCTGCGACAATCGGAAAAAACACGCAGATGGTAAACATGCTTGTGTATTTAAAGGCAACAATCCCCTACCCATCATTGCCGTAGATGAACAAATCTATCGACGGCTTCCTTGCTTCATAATTTCCACCGTTGATAAATTTGCAAATCTGCCTTGGGTTGGTCAAACTGGAGCGCTATTTGGCAAGGTAACTCATTTTGATGAAAAAGTAGGATTCACGGGGCCAGCTGATGCTAAAACCAAAGGTCGAGCCTTAGACAAAAATTTACCCCCACCAGATTTGATTATTCAAGACGAATTGCACTTGATTTCTGGGCCTCTGGGAACAATGGTGGGATTATACGAAACGGTTATCGATGTTCTGTGTAGTGTGACGCACAATGATAAAACTATCCGACCGAAGATTATTGCCTCCACTGCTACAGTCCGCCGTGCCGAGCGCCAAATTCAAGCTTTATTTAGTCACAGCCAGGTAGATATTTTTCCGCCTCCTGGGCCCGATCGCCACGACTCCTTTTTTGCAGAAACTATACCAATTACCAAAACACCGGGACGGCTTTATGTCGGAGTTGTAGCCCAAGGACGCAGCCTTAAAGTAGTTCTGTTACGAGCATACTTAGCCCTGTTGGGAGCAGCTAAACAAGCTTGGGAAGATGCCGACGGAAAAACAAATCAGGATAATCCTGCTGACCCTTATATGACACTGCTAGGTTATTTTAATTCCCTGCGGGAATTGGGTGGTAGTCGCCGCCTAGTAGAAGATGAGGTAAACTCGCGCCTGAGTCATTATGGCGATCGCCGTCGTTACCAAGAACCGTTAAGCTTATTTTGCGATCGCAAAATAGATGATGAACCGGAAGAATTAACCTCTCGCATCAGCACTAACAAAGTTGCTAATACCAAACGTCGTCTAGCTTTACCTTTTCATGAGAAAGAAAGAGTTGATATTGCCCTAGCAACTAACATGATTTCCGTAGGGCTAGATATCACGCGTTTAGGGCTGATGGTAGTTTTAGGACAGCCGAAAACCACTGCTGAATACATCCAAGCCACCAGCCGCGTCGGTCGAGAAGCTGAAAAACCTGGTTTAGTCGTTACCTTACTCAACATTCACCGACCGCGCGATCGCTCTCACTACGAACGTTTTCAAATCTGGCATGATACTTTCTACCGCACAGTGGAAGCAAGTAGCGTTACTCCCTTCTCACCCCGCGCCATCGATCGGGGTTTATCAGGTGTTACCGTTGCCCTTGCCAGATTAGGTAATGCAGAGATGACAGCGCCTCTTGGTGCTGCTCAAATTAGCCAACATCGCCTGCTTTTAAATTTTGTTGTGGATGCGCTCGTTAAACGTGCAGAAGGACATAGCCCTTTAAAAGCCGATGAAGCTGAAAGTCTGCGTCAAGAAATCCGGCGACAAGTTACAGACCGTTTAGATACATGGCAACATATTGCCGTGCAAGACCAACGCCTACAATATCAACGCAATGAAATAGAGATGGCAGCCCCTTTACTACTCGATGCCCTTGACCCCAAGGCGGACAAAGAAAGTAGCGATCGGCAAAAATTTAAAGCCCAACGCAGCTTGCGAGATGTCGAGCCAGTAGTGAAACTTTTTGTGCGTGACCCCGTTGGTTTAGAAATAGAGGAAGAGGTTTAATGAAGAAGTCAAATAATAAAATAAAACCACAAGCAGAAATCCGCCAAAGCCAGCTTTTATCAACCTTTGGTCCAGGAGCAATGGTAGATTTACCTAAATATTCGGTAGTAATTGGGGGATTGACCTACTGGAAAGGCGAAATGCAGGCTATTCGTGAAGACCGTTTGAAAGATAAAGTTTGCAAAATGCTGCGAGTTGAGAATATTGAACTATTTAGTCCACCGCGAGAGACTTCAGACCCGAATATGCCTCTTAGTGGTGTGGATGCATTTATTTTTCCTGCTTGGTTTGTAGCTCAAGTTGATCAAACTATTCGTTTCAACGGGAAAGATTATCGTACTCGTCCCCTAGCTAACTGGCGAACAGTTAAGGAGGGATCAAAATTTGAAGGACAGCGCGTGTCATACGTACCAGTCCGCTTTGTGCAAGCTTGTATAAATGGACATCTGAGCGATATAAACTGGTACGCCTTTGCCCATAATGATTTTAAAACCACCTGTCAAGGACAACTATGGCTAGATGAAGGTGGCTCTGGCAATGACTTTGAAGAAATTTTTGTTCGATGTCAAGACTGTAATGCCCGTCGTCCCCTTTCCATAGCTAAAGCCAAAAATTCCAAAGTTTTCGGAGAATGCAAAGGGGATCGTCCTTGGCTAGGTGCTAAAGCTAAGAAGGAAGATTGTTGGGTTTGTGCCCCAGATAAATCAGGTAATATTGTCCAAACCAACGAACGAGAACATAACCGTCTTTTGGTACGTTCTGCTAGTAATGCCTATTTTGCTCAAACCCTCAGTGTGATTTCGATTCCAGATGCTGACGAGCAATTGAAAAAAGTAGTAGATCGCCATTATTTAAAAGACTTGGAATATTGGGAAGACTTGGATGAGGTACAAAAAAATCTGAAAAGGAATCCTAAGTATGCTGACTTAACTAAATTTGGAGCAGAGGTGGTTTGGGCAGAAATTCAACGCCGTCAAAGTGGAAGAAGCAGCGATTCTAAAACCATCAAACAAGTAGAAATTGAAGCCTTACTTTCTTGTTCAGCAGAGATAGGTACTTCTAATGACGAGTTTTATGCTACTAAACGCAAGTTAGATAATTTCAATCCTGCACTCTTGCCATTTATAGAACAGGTAGTGTTGGTACATCGTCTGCGAGAAGTAATTGCCCAAGTTGGCTTTACCCGTTTTGAGGCATCCATCCCTAATATTGAAGGAGAAATTGATGATTTAAGCATTAATGTGCGGCGTGCTGATTTGGATTTTGAACGTCAGTGGGTGCCTGCGATTGAAAATAAAGGCGAAGGGGTGTTTATTGCCTTTAACAAACAAGCTATAAAAGATTGGCAGCAACGGAAGGCTGTTAAACAGCAGGGGCAAAAATTAGAAAGGGGTTTCAATATCTGGCGCGATCGCAAAGGTATTCCCCCTGAAAAAGCCATTTTCCCTGGACTTCCTTATATTATGCTGCATTCCCTATCACATCTCTTGATTACAGCAGTATCTTTGGAGTGTGGTTATGCAGCTAGTTCAATTCGTGAACGCATCTATGCCAGTGATGCAGGCTATGGCTATGGCATCCTTCTATATACTGGTTCTCCTGGTTCTGAGGGGACTTTAGGGGGACTTGTACAAGTAGGAAATCAACTTGAAGAACATTTGAATGTTGCCTTAGAGTTGGGAAAACTTTGTTCTAACGATCCAGTATGCGCTCAACATCAACCAGATAACGTACAAGAGGAAAGATTTTTGGCGTTGCTGAATGAAGGGATGAATAGATTTATGTAGGTACAGTTTGATACTTCAAATAATGAAGTAATAATTTAATTGAGTACCTCAGCATTTCTTCTGATTTGGAATAGCATAAGGTCTTTCGGTGAAGGCGTGCAAGATAATGTCTAACCCTTGTGTTTTCATTTTCAACCCGTGTCATATATGTTTTACTGACAATTTGGTCTTCATCAGGGATAAAACTTGGGTAAACTTTCCAACCATCTGTCACATAGAAATAGCTCTGCCACTGCTTAACAATTTCCCATAATGGCTCAAACGTTTCAGCGCTATGATCTCCTAGAACCCACGCCAAAATCCCTTGAGTAAAGTGATTTACTGCTGTCCACAGCCAAATTTTGTTTTTTTTGAGCCTATGAATGTCTCTAATTCATCCAGTTCTCCAACTTCTGGAATGACATCTTCTTTTGGTACATCGGGAAGTTTTTCTCCCAGTTGTTTGACCCAATAAATGATAGTAGTATGATGCACTCCTTTAACCCGTTGAATACCGCGAAAACCCATGCCGTTAAGGTACATTTTTAAACATTCCTGTTTTAACTCCTCAGAATATCCTTTTGGCGGATCGTACACGTCGATAAATTGGCGAGCACAGTTAGTACAGATGTGATTTTGCTTACCTCTTCGCTTACCATTCTTCCGAATTTCCGTAGACCCACAGTATGGACATTGCACAGTAGATAACCTCAACTCATCCCTCTCCTAAGAAACCATCTCTGTAACAGAAGATTGAGCGATTAGATCAAAGCCTAACGCTTGTGCCTTTTTCTTCA
>NZ_JAAGOG010000315.1:0-6632 GCF_010747425.1 Nostoc sp. UIC 10630 | reverse complement strand
GGATTAGGGATTAGCGATTGAAAATCAGAAGTATCTCCTAGAGAATGAGTCCGCAGTACCAAGTACCAAGTACCCAGTCCCCAGTCCCCCTAGTTCCCAGTACCCAGTACCCAGTCCCCAGTCCCCAATAGCCTTTATGAATCCAGCGAATACTTCATGACAATGTTGACTGTTGTATTTTTATTTACAACAAAACTGGCATCACGAAACTTTGGTGTACCCGTTTGTATAGACACAGTTGGGTTTTTGGAAATTCCAAAACCTTCTGTGGGAATACCAAAAAAGTCTTTATTGAGTTTGCGATCGCCATTTTGATCGTCAACAACGGCGACAGCATAAGTTCCAGGCTTCAAACCGGAGAAATCTTTTTTAACAGAATTGCCAGTAATCTTAGCGCAGCCACTTTGAGATCCCTTAGAATTACTCATTGGAAATCCTTGTTCAGTTGCATAAACTCGGAAGCAAATCTCACCTTTTTTGTGTTGTATGCCATTCACTACAACACTTAATGTTGTAGTTGGTTCTGCATTCACTGTTTTAGCAAAGCTGATGCTCATTAAAGTAGCAAGTAAAACATGAGATAAATGAGATAGTTTCAGCATAGTTTTGTAGTGAAAAATAGGTGATTTTGTGGCTAAAAAAAACTGTACTTACCAGCTTTTATTTTTAAGCTGGTTTGTGAAATGAATGATTTGATCTTTTTTGATTGATGCTGTCTGCCAACTTTTCCAAAATACTTGTAGCACTCTTAGTAAATCTTTCAGCAAAAGATATTCTGCCCCTTTTAACTGCTGATGTAGGCTTCTATAACAACAAAGCTGCTCATTAAAACTTAGGGGACTACGCCATATAGAGAGTAGATACTCCCAGATTATTCTCCAATGTGGCAATAAAATTTGTCCTTTCTTTGCTGAATCAAACCACACTGCATAAGCATAGAAATCAGGTAGCATACTCAATGAGGTTTTTTTAGTGTTGTTAGCAAACAACAAATAATTAGGGAAATACATACTCATTGATTGTTGCGGATGGCTTCTCGCAAAAAACAGGTATTCAGGGATTTCATAAAACCTGCCAAGAATACCAAGTCTTAACAAGAGAATTCCATCTGCATTACCGTAACCACCCATAGGCGGTATCATTTTCAGGGCACTAGTGCGAATTACTCCGTAACATTGATAACATAAATGTTTCGTCAGTAACTCATGAAAACGCTCGTGTGCTTTTAGTGCATCTGCCTTAAGTTTTATCTCGTAATTTTGGAGAAAATTACCCTGTTCATCAATGAAATATGTCTGGGAGTGACACAAGACTATGCTAGGGTCTTGGTCAAGTACCTCAACACACTTCTTGATAAAATCTGGAGCATGTAGATCATCATAAGCTGCCCATTTAAAGTACTCACCCGAAGACAATTTAAAGACGCGATTGAAGTTACGAGCGCAACCGATATTCTTGTCATTGCGGTAGTAACAGATACGTTGGTCTTTGTCGGCATAAGCTCTACAAATTTCCTCAGTTTTATCTGTAGATGCATTATCTGAAATAATTAGCTCAAAATCTTCAAAAGTTTGAGCCAAGAGTGAATCTATGGCTTCTTTGATAAATTTTTCGCCATTGTATACAGGTAATCCGATGCTCAATCGTGGCTGATTGCTACTCATAACAAGTATTCGGAAAATCTGTGGATTATTTTATGCTCAATTGCAGATAATTGTTAGGCAGATGCAACGTAGGAATTGAGAATTCAGAAGCCAGAAGTCAGAATCCAGAATAATTTGATACTTAAGCTTAATTTTAATAAAATCAATCAACCGTGCTATTGCCTATTGATTTTATAATTATCCTGAATTATGACTCCTGAATTCTTAAAATCTGTTGACTATTTAATCAAGCTTTGAATATCTGTTTTTTGCAGCCATTCATGTGTTCGCTGCATTCCTTCTTCTAGGTCAATTTTCGGTTTATAATTCAACAGGCTTTGTGCTTTGACAATAGAACAAGCATAAGGACGAGTCATAAAATCTATAGACTCTGGTAGGATATCAACTTTTTTTCGAAAAAGTTTTTGTCCTTGAACACGTAGTTTTAGAAACAACTTGATTTCATCTTTCGGTAATGAAAGGGGTGCTGATAAACCTTCCATTGCTGCTAAACGCATAAAATACTCTTTCCACGAAGTTTCTTGTCCGTCGGTGATATTAAATATTTCACCGTAGGTTTCTTTTTCTATCGCTAGAAAGATGCCATCAATCAGATTATCTATGTATACATGATTGATTACTCCTTTGCCATCATTTGCACAGGCAAATAATTTTTGACGCATCATCAGAACCGGTCTGACTATCCAGGGTATACTTCCTGGGCCATAAACATCTCCGGCTCGAATAACGATGATGCCAAAATCTGGAGAATTATTCAGTTCTAAAACTGCTGTTTCTGCTTCTATTTTTGTTTCACAGTAAGGATTATTTTCGCCCGAAAGTGGCCCGGATTCTGTAACACCATTGGGATAGTTGAAACCGTAAACCATTACACTAGAAAGATGCACAAATGTTTTGACACCAGCCTGTTTAGCGGCTTTAGCCATGTTGACAGTACCGCCAACATTGACATCACGAAAATTCTTAATTGCGCCAGCTTCTTCGGCAAGTTGCTCTGTATGTAAAACGATATCTACTCCCTGACAAGCCTTTTGAGCAATAGTAGAATCGGTGATACTACCAATAATTATCTCAACACCTAAATTCTGTAATTGTTTGTTTTGTTCTGTAGAACTTTTCAGTCCACGAACCTTCATTCCTTGTGCTATGGCTAACTCGGCTGTACGCAAACCGACAAATTCATCAATTCCCGTAATTAGCAAGGTTTTGTCTTTGAGGTTCATAAAATCGAAATTATTGTTAAATGAGTGAATTTGAGTTGTTAGATAAAAAGCTGAAAATTTATACCAAATTTAAATTCCGGTAAAGACTTTTAATCTAAAATTGGTATAAAGAAGAATTTTTCTGTGGAGAGCCTGAACCAACGCTTAATTATTAGTCTATATCATGGCAAAATAATTTGATTATTTTGATGCACCAAATAGCTAAAAAATATCTCCCGGATCTGCGGAGCGGAGTTTGTTGATAGCAAGCGCTCCTGATGTTATACACATTAGAACTGTTGAAGTTAAGACAATCACTGCATTATTAGTAGTCATAACTATTGGTAGTTTAGTTGCTTCTGCGGCAAAACTATATAACAATACAGAAGTAATGAATCCTGGGATATAACCTAAGATTGCCAAAATCAAAGCTTGCTGAAATACCACATTCAATAAATAGCTATTGGCATAACCTATGGCTTTCAACGTGGCGTAAGCAACGAACTGAGTTGCAATATTGCTGTAAAGAATTTGATAAACAATAACTACTCCAACAACCGCAGCCATTGTCAACATCAAGTTAAGAATAAAACCAATAGGTGTTCTGACAGCCCAGTATTGTTTCTCAAAATCAATAAAGCCTTGGCGTGTAAAAACTTGGACATCATTAGGCAAATTTGCTCGTAAATTTTTCAGTACGTTTTCGGCATTAGTACCAGGTTTGAGGGAAATCAAACCGATATCTATCATATCTGCCGGACGAGTATTGGGATTTATCCTCAAAAAAGTTGAGTCACTAACAAGTAAATTTCCGTCTACCCCAAACGAAGGGCCTAATGTGAATAAACCACCTATTCTCACTCTATAGCCAATTAATGAACTATAGGGAAATATTTCAATTGTCTGTGCAGTCTCTCCCGCATTAAATTTTTCAGCTATTGGGCCAAACTCTGGGCGAGAACCACGGTCAAAAAGCACAACATCAGGAATTTTGAGTTTATCTAAATTTTTCTCAACTTCTGGGAGATTCATTACCGGTCTACCTGGATCGAAACCAATAACATATATTGAATATTTCTCACTAGTAGCCGGATTTTTTAGTTTGGCAAATTGCAAATACATGGGGCTAACTGACTCTACGCCATCAAACCCCAGGGATTGGTACAAACGAGTGCGTGAAAAACTTTGATTTGAGGTCAAAGATTTATATTGCGAACTCACTAAAAATAAATCTCCTTTGAGATTCTGATGCACAGCAGTTGCACTGGAATAAAGAGCATCTTGAAAACCAAGTTGCACAAACATTAGCAGCACAATAAAACCAATCCCGGCTACAGCTACTAGTAAACGAACTTTTTGCTGCGCTAACTGTAGCCATCCTAAAGGAATTTTGAAATTCATGGATTTATTTATCATTTGTCATTTGTCATTTGTCATTTGTCATTTGTGAATGACCAATGCCCTATGCCCCATGCCCTATGACTAAATATGAATGGCGACATCCACTTGTAAGTTAGTTAAACGAGCGACCTTTTCACTATCTGCGGGATTATCGATGGAGATTTTCACTTCAATTATTCTGCGGTCTGTATCTGAACCAGGGTTGATGCTGAAGATGTTTTGCTTGTCAACTTGCCAACCAATCTCTTTTACAGTTCCTTTTATTGTTCCAGTAAATGCAGTGCTGGTAATTGTGGCTTTTTGTCCTACACGCACTTTTTGAACATCGGTTTGATACACCTCTGCAATCACATACATTTGAGATGTCTTACCTATTTCAGCAAATCCTCTACTGGTGCTGATAACTTCTCCGGTTTTGGCGTGAATTTTCAAAATTTTGCCATTTATGGGAGATTTGATGTAACTTAAATCCAAGTCGGCTTTTGCTTGTTGAACAGAAGTTGTGGCACTGTTGACTTCGGTTTGCGCGACTTGAACATCTACACTACGCACTTCGCTAATACTGGTGAGTTGTGCTTGTGCTTGCTTTTTCTGTTCTTGAAATGTGTCTTGAGTGCGTTTGAGGGTGGCTTGGGCTTCTGATAACTGCTGTTGTGTGGTCTTGAGTTGCAAAGCTTTGGTATCTGCTACGGAAGCAGCGATCGCACCTTGTTTATATAATTGCTGATAGCGATTGTTCTCAGCTTGAGCATTATCTACCTCAGCCTGAATGCGGGCGATTGTCGCCTCTTGAGTAGCAACATCCCCTTTATATTGTGGTTCTAAACGTGCGATCGCTGCCTTTTGAGCATCGATATCTCCGGTTTTAGCTCCAGATTTAACCTGCGCTAATTTAGCTTTGGCAACTTGCAGTTGGTCTAAAGCTTGTTGCAATGCGGTTCTAGAACGACCATAATTTTCTAAATAAGCCAGTAATTGCCCTGCTTTAACCGCCTCTCCTTCTTTCACCAACAGTCTATCTACTCTCACCCCATTATTAGAAGCAGGAGCAGTCAAAGAAGTAACTTCGCCTTCTGGCTCCAAACGTCCCAAAGCGGTTACAGCAACTTTTACAGGCGTGGCAGCTTTGGGAGGATTCGCTGCTGGTGTCACAACTTTAGGTTTAGACCAAAATGGTACCAAACTATAAAAAGCTATTAATCCGGCTGCTAAAGTTAGAGAAGCTGCTAAAATTAATTGCGATCTACCTACGGGTTTTGTAAATAATCGGTTTTCTTTATTTACTGCCATCTTTTCATTCCAATTCTGCTTTTTTAGGGGATAGCCTGGTTATATTTAGTCCATTAGAATAGACTCATCCACAAATTACTTAGAGGGCTTTTCCTCCAAGGTTTCTACCTTAATCAAGTGGATGTATCTAAAGTGGTTTTATATGAATTGTTGTACGCTTTTACCGCCCAAAATTACTATTGTGGCGTGAAAATTAATGGTGGTGTTACTTCAAAGCTTCCTAAGTTATATCCTAATTTGACATCTAATCCAGTAGCTTAAAATACAATAGCGCTAACCAGAAAACTTAACTCTCAAGAACAAGGAAGCGCCAATAAAAATGAAATCAAAACTTGGATAAACTTGTTATTAACTATGGCGTAGAAATTGATTTTTGTCAACCGATTGACTTTGCATAAGTCCTGATTCTCTCACTAAAATATTTGTTCACAGTCAGATTAAATTCTGAAAAAATGTATTCATCACTAATCTCTTATCTGCTAATTGAATACCAACAGATAGTTAGTGATTAAGTAGATTTGATATTACTAACAGATTCTTGTTAACAGGGTTGTGTAGTATAAGACATTATTATTGGTTTGACTCATAGTAATTAAAGGGCGCTTAGAAACCTCACCTACACAAGACTTTACCCACCTCCGTGGGTTTTAAATACCCAATTTTTATTAGGAGTGGTCTACCCTGCAGGAACGCCAAGAGTGGAATGTTTGTGTAGCCGCGTACTCCTACGGTGAAGCAAGCAAGCTACATACAGTGTGGCGTAGGCATCCCATTCGCTCTGGTTTTCTAACCGCCTTTTTAACTAATGCAATCATGATTATGTTTATCAAGCAACATAGTAAAAATTAATATTTGCTTTATAAATAACCACTTTAATTTTTAACTTGACTTATATTGAAAAATAACCAGAAATTTTGACTAAATTATGATGTTTCTCTGAGAAAACATACTTATGGTTATCCAATTTATCTATGTATTTCTTGAATTGTTACTTAGTAGACAACAGATTTGCATTGTTAACTTAATTCACAGAAAACTTCTATCTAACCCGTAGACAACAAAATCTCTAACACAT